>NZ_JABGDE010000010.1:0-209341 GCF_041028325.1 Modestobacter sp. I12A-02662
CCCCGGATGGGGCATTCATTACATGGCACTGACTTTCGGCACGCTGTTGAGTTCTCAAGGAGCGGACGCGCACGGACCCCGACCGAAATGCTCCGGTCATCGTTCCGCGGCGGTGTCCACACTGTACACCGGGCTCCGCAGCAGCCTCACCACAAGGGCTCGGCCGGCGGTTTCCCAGACCCCGCAGGGCCCGGTCCGTTCTCGCTCGGTGCAGGAAGAACAATACACGCCCCCTCCGGCCCCTGCACGAGGGGTCCCCCACACCCCCGCGACGGCGCGGAGGCGGCTGTCGGACCCCCTTGGCAGAGTGGGGGTCGTCGTCCCCAGGAGGTCCGCATGCCAGCGCTCGTCCCCCGCTCGCACCGGGTCGCCGGCGCGCTGATCGGCTCCGCCGTCGGGGACGCGCTCGGCGCCCCCTTCGAGTTCGGGCCGCCCGGCCGGTTCACCGGCCGGTTCCCCGCCGACGCCCGGGGCGCCCGGACCGAGATGTGCGGCGGTGGGTCGCTGGGCCGGGAACCGGGCGAGTTCACCGACGACACCCAGATGGCCCTGCTGGTCGCGCAGTCGCTGATCGAGTGTGGCGGGCTGGACGAGGCAGACGTCTTCGCGCGGTTCCGCACCTGGGCGAGCGCCGGGCCGCCGGACATCGGCAACCAGACCCGCGCCGTCCTCGGCTCCGGACGGCCGTGGGACGTCGCCGCCGCCGAGCACTTCGCGCGCAACGGGCACGCGGCCGGCAACGGTTCGCTGATGCGCACGACACCCGCGGCGATCCGCTTCAGCCGCGAGGGGCAGGCGGCCACCACCGAGGCCGCGCGCCGGCTGTCCGCGCTGACCCACGGGGATCCGGCCGCGGGTGAGGGGTGCGCGGTCTTCCACGAGCTGGTGCGGATCGCGCTGGACGGCGGGGATCCGCTGGACGCCGTCCCGGCCGCGGTCGACCTCGTCCGGCCCGAGCACCGGGACCGGTGGGCGGCCGTGCTGGCTCCGGGCTGGACGCCCGCCCAGGCCACCGAGAGCAACGGCGCGGTGTGGCCGACGCTCGGCCAGGCGGTCTGGGCGCTGCGGCACGGCCGGGACTTCGCCGAGGTCCTCCGCCTGGTGATCGACCTCGGCGGCGACACCGACACGGTGGCCGCGGTCGCCGGTGGCCTCGCCGGCGCGGTGTACGGCATCGCCGGCATCCCGATCCGCTGGACGTCGGCGGTGCACGGGCGCATCCCCGGCTCCGGGGACCGCGTGTGGTGGCTCGCCGACCTGCACCACCTGGCCGCCGCGCTCGACGGGTCGGCCGAGCCGCCGTACGAGCCGGTCGAGCTGGAGGGGCTGGAGGCGCGGGAGGTCACCGACGGCGTCTGGGCGGCCGACCTGGCCGGCGCCCGGCGCAGCTCGACGGAGTTCGCCGTCGTCTCGCTGTGCCGCACCGGCGCCCGGTTCCCGCACGACGTGCAGCGGTTCGCCTACCTCACCGACGACGACGCCAACCCGGAGCTGGACGCCGTCCTGGCTGACGTGCTCGACGACATCGCCGCGCTCCGGGCTGACGGGAGACCGGTGCTGGTGCACTGCTTCGCCGGCCAGTCCCGGACGGGCCTGGTGCTGCGCGCCTGGCTGCGCCGCACCCGGGGGATGTCCGCGGCCGAGGCGACGGCGTACGTCCGCGAGCGGTGGCCGCACCTCAACGAGTGGAACGCCAGCTTCACCGCCGCGTTGGAGCGGGTCCGCTGACCGGGCGGCCGGCCAGCGCGGACGGCCGGTCAGCCCGGACGGTCGGGGTCGACCGGGAGACCCTGGTCTGGCAGCTCCGACGCGCCGCCGGGCTGGTCGGCCAGCCCGCCGTGCTGCGCGGTGGGCGACTGCACTGCCGGGCCGACCCGGTCCCCGGCCGGCCGCTCCCCCGGCAACGGCTCGTCGTCGTTCGGTGTCCGGTTCGCGCCTTCATAGGGGCTGCCGGTCAGGTTGCCCTCGGTCATCGCTGACCTCACCTCCGGTGGAGAGCACCGGTGTAGCCGGTGCCGGCGCGGCGGAAACCGCGTCGGCCGGGCGGGTCAGTCGCCGACGAAGTCGGTGACGCCGAAGTGCTGCTCGCCGTTGTCGTCCTCCTGCACCAGGACGGTGTAGGCCGCGCCGTTGATGACCGCGGCGCAGGTGCCGCCGTCGCACTCGACGGTCTCCAGCGACGCGCCCTGACCGGAGACCATCTCGGCGAAGGCGGCCTCGGTGTCGGCGTTGGCCTCGTCGACGCCGTGCCGGTAGAGGGTCAGCCCGGTGATGGCCGCGGCGGCGACGATGACCGCCACCATCAGCGTGATCAGCGTCGCGCTGTGCCGGGCCACCCAGCCCGGCTCGGCGTCCTCGCCGGCCGGGGAGCCGTCGCCGATCGCGCCGGTGGTCGTGCCGGCCGCGGGCTGCTCGGCGGCCGGGGCCTCCGGAGCCGTGACGTCGGCAGCCGTGACGTCGGGAGCCGCGGCGTGGGGAGCCGGGGTCGCGCCGGTCGGGGTGGTGCTGTCCGTGCTCATCTGTGCATGCCTCGCTCTGGTGGGATCGGGGGTCCGTGGCGCGGTGTCCGCCGCCCGGCGCTCCCCCTCGACTGTGCCACAGCGCCCGCCCGGTGCCCGGGGCGCGCGACGGGCGCTGCGGCGATCAGTTGCCCGGGTCGAAGGCGAGCCGGTGCAGGGCGGTGGCGAGCACCGACGCCCCCCGGACGCAGTCGGCGAGCTCGGTGAACTCCGCGGGGCTGTGCGAGCGGCCCCCCACGCTGGGCACGAAGAGCATCGCCGTCGGCACCCGGCTGGCCATGAGCTGGCTGTCGTGCCCGGCACCGCTGGGCATCGACCGCGAACTCACCCCGCAGCTGTCCACCGCGTCCCGCAGCACCGCCAGCAGGCCGGCGTCCATCGATGCGGGCTCCTCGTGCTTGTCCCGGACGATCTCGACCTGGACCTCGTGGTCGGCGGCGACGTCGGCGCAGATCCGGTCGATCTCGGCCAGCAGCCGGTCGCGCACCGGCTCCTGCGGGTGGCGCAGGTCCACGGAGAACCGGGCCAGGCCGGGGACGATGCTCGGCAGGCCGGGCACCACCTCCCACCGGCCGGTGGTGACGACGGCGGGGCGGCCCCTCCCCTCGACCAGCCGGGTGATCCGCCGGGACATCTCCGCCGCGGCCTGGAACGCGTCCCGCCGCAGGTCCATGGGGGTGGCGCCGGCGTGGTCCTGCTGACCGCGCACGGTGACGGTCTGCCAGGTGATCGCGGGGATCACCTCGACCAGGCCCACCTCCACCCCCTCGTCGGCGAGCACCCGGCCCTGCTCGATGTGCAGCTCGAGGAACGCGTCGAGGTCCGAGCGCTGCGCCGTGGGGATGGCCGCGGGGTCCAGCCCGGCCTCCCGCATCGCCTCGGCGAGGCGGATGCCGTCGGCGTCGACCAGCCGGTCGGGCTCGTCGGGCTCGATGAGCCCGAGCATCGCCCGGGTGCCGAAGAAGTTGCCGGTGAACCGGCTGCTCTCCTCCTCGCAGAGGGCGACGACCTCGAGGGTCCGCTCCGGCGTGCCGTGCTCGCGCAGCGCGGCGAGCGCGGCCAGGCCACCGACCACGCCGAGGGCGCCGTCGTACCGACCGCCCGAGGGGACGGTGTCCACGTGCGAGCCGGTGAGCACGACCCGGTCCGACCGCCCGGGCAGCCGCCCGAAGACGTTGCCGACGGCGTCGACCCGGCCCTCCAACCCGGCCTGCTCGATCCACTGCAGCAGCTGGTCGCGGGCCTGCTGCCAGGCCTCGTTGTACTGGAACCGGAAGAGCCCGTTGCCGGGCACCTCGCCGATCCGGCCGAGCTCCTCGACGTAGGTGCCGAGCAGCTGCTCGTCGACCCGGACCGGGCCGGTCATGCGGCGGTCGGGACCGCGGCGCCGGTGTCCGCCAGCTCGTTGCGCTGGACGACGCCGTCCTTGGCCACCAGGACCACGCGGCCGGTCGCGGTGATGTCGGCGACCGGGTCCCCGTCGACGACGACCAGGTCGGCGAGCTTGCCGACCTCCAGGGTGCCGATCTCGTGGGCGAGGCCCAGGTTCGCCGCGGCGCTGGAGGTCGCAGCCACCAGCGTCTGCATCGGGCTCAGCCCGTGCTGGACCATCAGGGCGAGCTCCTGCGCCATCTGGCCGTGCCCGTTGAACGGCGTCCCGGCGTCGGTGCCGGCGGCGATCCGCAGGCCGGAGGCGACGGCCGCGGCGAAGCTCACCCGCTGCTGCTGTGCCTCCGCCTCGGCCTTGTCCACCACCCAGCCGGGGATGCCGGCGGCCAGCCCGTTCCGGACGATCCCGTCGACGGCGAGCATCGTGGGCACCAGGAAGGTGCCCTGGTCGATGGCGATGTCCAGCAGCTCGTCGTCGAAGTAGAAGCCGTGCTCGACCGAGTCGATCCCGGCGAGCAGCGCGTTGTGGATGCCCGCCCGGCCGATCGCGTGGGTGGTCACCCGCCGGCCGGAGTTGTGCGCCTCCTGCGCGACGACCGCGAGCTCCTCGGGGAGCAGCGCGGTCTGCGTCGGCGAGACCCCCGGGGTGAGCACGCCACCGGTGGCCATCACCTTGATCACCGCGGCGCCGGCCTTGATCTCGGCGCGGGTGGCCTTGCGCACCTCGTCGGGCCCGTCGGCCTCGCGGCCGATGAAGTGCCCGTGCCCGCCGGTCATGGTGATCACCCGGCCGGCCGCCTGCACCCGTGGCCCGGGGACCAGACCGCGGTCGATGGCCTTGGCCAGCTCGATGACGATGTCGTCGGCGGCGCCGCAGTCACGCACCGTGGTGACCCCGGAGTGCAAGGTCGTCCAGGCGCTGTCGGCCGCACGCAGCGTGGCGAGCGGGACGGTGTCCCCGGCGGCCTGGGCGAACAGGTCCGGGGCGCCGTTGGCGGTGAGGTGCACGTGGCAGTTGATCAGCCCGGGCAGCACGGTGCCGCCGCCGCCGTCGACGACGGACTCCGGCGCGACGCCGGGTGCCTGGTCCTCCGGGCCGATCCAGGCGATCCGGCGTCCCTCGACGACCAGGGCCTGGCCGGGGACGGGGGCGGCGCCGGTGCCGTCGACGACGGTGACGTTGCGGAGCAGGAAGCTGGAGGTGGTCATGTGCCCTTCCGGTCAGGGAGTGGTGAGGCGCCCGAACAGCGCCAGGTCGACGTTGCCGCCGCTGATGACGGAGACGACGCGCGTGCCGGGCGGCAGCTCCAGCACGCCGGTCATGAGCGCGGCCAGCGGCGCGGCGGCCGAGGGCTCGAGCAGGAGCTTCGTGCGCGTCACCGCCAGGGCGAGCGCGGCGAGGATGTCCGCGTCGGGCACCCGCACCACGCGCTCGACGAAGGCCTGCACGTGCGCGACGGTGACCGCGCCGCTCATCGGCGGGGCCAGCCCGTCGGCGATGCTGCGCGCCTCGGGCATCCGCACCGGGCCGCCGGCGGCGAGGCTGCGGGTCATCACGTCGGCGGTCTCCGGCTCGACGCCGATCACCCGGGTGCCCGGCGCGACCCGGGCGAGAGCGGCGGCGACCCCGCTGATCAGCCCGCCGCCGCCCACCGGCACGAGCACCACGTCGGCGTCGGGCACGTCCTCGGCGATCTCCAGGCCGACGGTGCCCGCGCCGGCGACGACCGCGGGGTCGTCGAAGGGGTGCACGGGGATCCGGCCGGTCTCGGCGACGACGGACAGGTAGGTCTCGACCAGGTCGCCGTCGGTGAGGACGACGTCCGCGCCGTACGCCCGGCAGGCCTCGACCTTCGCCGGCACCGCCGTCGCCGGCATGACCACCGTGCCGGGCACCCCGACGCTGGCCGCGGCGTAGGCGACCGCGGCGCCGGCGTTGCCCGCCGAGAGCGTGACGATCCCCCGGGCGCGCTCCTCCGCGGGCAGCGCGAGCACCTTGTTGAGCATGCCGCGGGGCTTGAAGCTGCCGGTCCGCTGGAACAGCTCGGCCTTGAGGTCCAGCCGCACGTCCCCCCACAACCGGCCCAGGCTGGTCGACCGCAGCACCGGGGTGCGGTGCAGGCGGCCGGCCAACCGGCCGGCGGCGGCGCGGACGTCGTCCAGGCCGACCAGTTCCGCTCCGGTCACGCGGCCGGCCTGTCCACGGTGCGCATCCGCGGGTCGAGGGCGTCCCGCAACCCGTCGCCGAGCAGGTTGAAGGCGAGGATGGCCAGGAAGATCGCGATCCCGGGGAACGTCGTCATGTGCGGGGCGCTGAAGATGAACTGCCGACCCTCCCCCAGCATCGTGCCCCACTCGGCGGTGGGTGACTGGACGCCCAGGCCGAGGAAGCCGAGGCCGGCGGCGAGCAGGATGCTCACCCCGATGCTCAGCGTCCCGTGCACCAGCACCGGGGTCAGCGCGTTGCGGAACACGTGCCGGACGATGATCCGGCCGTTGCCCGCGCCCAGTGCCCGGGCCGCCTCGACGTAGGGCTCCTCGCGCAGGCTGAGCACCGACGACCGGACCAGCCGGATGATCACCGGGATCACGCTGATCCCCACCGCGACGATCACGTTCTGCAGGCTGACGCCGAGGACGGCGACCAGGGTGAGCGCCAGCAGGATGCTGGTGAAGGCGAACATCATGTCCGCCAGCCGCGAGATCGCCAGGTCCGCCCAGCCGCCGTAGTAGCCGGCCAGCATGCCCAGCGGCACGCCGACCACCAGGCCGATCAGCACCGCGAGCACGCCGATCATCAGCGAGATCCGCCCGCCGTACATGAGCCGGGTGGCGATGTCGCGGCCCAGCTGGTCGGTGCCCAGCCAGTGCGAGCCCGACGGTCCCTGGATCGCCGAGGCGAGGTCCTGGTCGTTGGGGTCGTAGGGCGAGATCAGCGGCGCGAAGACGGCCAGCAGCACGAACGCGGCGACGATGCCCAGGCCGATCATCGCCGGGGTGTGGTGACGGAAGCGCCGCCATGCCCTCATCGGTGCACCGCCCTCATCGGCTTTCCCTCCGCCATGTCAGTACCGGATCCGCGGGTCGACCACGACGTAGAGGAGGTCGACGATCACGTTGAGCAGGATGAAGAAGGTGGCGTAGACCAGGACGAGCCCCTGGACGACGGCGAAGTCGCGGGCACCGATCGAGTCGACCATCAGCCGCCCGATGCCCGGCCACCCGAAGACGGTCTCGGTCAGCACCGCACCGCCGAGCAGGGCGCCGAACTGGAGGCTGATGACGGTCAGGACCGGGATGAACGCGTTGCGCAGGGCGTGCTTGACCACCACGGTCCGCGGCGGGGCACCCTTGGCGTGCGCGGTGCGGACGTAGTCCTGCCCGAGCACCTCGAGCATGCTGGCCCGGGTCATCCGGGAGACCAGCGCGGTGGAGAACGCCGCGAGCGTCACCGCCGGCAGCACGATGCTCAGCGGCTCCCCGCTGCCGGCCGCGGGCAGCCAGCCCAGCGTCACGGCGAACAGCAGGATGAGCAGCAGCCCCAGCCAGTAGACCGGCATGGAGATGCCCATCATCGCCACGCTGGAGATCACGTGGTCGATGATCGAGTTGCGCCGGACGGCGGCGATCACGCCGGCGGCGATCCCGACGACCGAGCCGATGACGGTGGCGACCACCGCGAGGATCAGCGTCGCGGGCAGCCGGACGGCGATCTCGCTGGTCACCGGCCGCGAGGTGCGGGCCGAGGTGCCCAGGTCGCCGGTGAGCACCCCGGAGATGAAGGAGCCGTACTGCGACAGCAGGGAGTCGTCGAGGCCGAGCTGCTCGCGCAGCCGGGCGACCTGCTCCTCGCTGGCGTTGAGGCCGGCCAGCACCCGCGCGGGGTCACCGGGCAGCACCCGCAGCATCAGGAAGATCAGCACCGACACCCCCAGGAGGGTGATCAGCGACAGCAGCAGCGTGCGCACGATGTGCGCGGCCGTGCCCTTCATGGCGTGTCCATCCGTTCAGTTCCTCCTCCGCCGGGGGCGGCGGCCGCCCCTGCCGTCGGGCAGGGGCGACCACCAGGGCCAGTGGGTCAGTCGGCCGGCCGGGCGTAGATGGCGTCGAACTTCTCGGTCGGCGTGGTGTCGATGCCGGTCACCTCGGCCGAGTGGACGACCGGGAAGGACTGCGTCCACAGGAAGATCCAGGGCGCCTCGTCCCAGATGATCTGCGAGGCGTCGCAGTACAGCTGCTCCCGGGTGTCGCGGTCGGTCTCCACGTCCGCCTGCGCGAGCAGCTCCTCGACCTGCGGGTTGGTGTAGAACGCCGTGCCCAGGCCGGCCGGCGGGTGGGTGGCCTGCCGGAACATCTGCATCTGGAACTCCGCGTCCAGGTACGGCGGGGCCCAGCCGAGCAGGTGCGCGTCCACGGTGTTCTCCGAGTGCGGCGCGTTCACCCGGGACAGGAACGACGGGAAGTCGCTGGTGGTGACGTTCACCGTGAGGCCGACCTCGCGCAGGTAGCCGGCGATGGCTTCGGCGGCCTGCTGGTCCTGGACGTAGCGGCCGCTGGGGGTGAGCAGGTCCAGCGAGGCGCCGGCCGCCCCGGACTCGGCCAGCAGCTGCTGCGCGCGCTCCGGGTCGTAGTCGTAGGAGCCGGTCTCGCAGTAGCCGAAGAGGCTGGGGGCCATCGGCGCGTTCATGACGTCGGCGGCACCGAAGAGCACGCTGTCGACGATCGCCTGCTTGTCGACGGCGTAGTTCAGCGCCTGCCGGGCCACCGGGTTGGACCAGATCGGGTCCTGGGTGTCCATGGCGATGTAGATGCTGCGGTCGCTCTCGCCGAGGATCACCTCGACGTCGCCGTTGTTCTGCAGCGCCTCGAGGTCCGACACCGGCGGCAGGATGATCATGTCGACCTGCCCGGCGAGCAGCAGGCTCTCCCGGGTCGCCGCCTCCGGGACGACCCGGAAGTTGACCGTGTCGTAGTGCGGCTCCTCGCCCCAGTAGTCGGCGAACTTCTGCACGGTGACGCTCTCACCGGCGGTGTAGCTGTCGAACGTGTACGGGCCGGTGCCCACCGGGTTCTGGTAGTTCTCGTTGGTGTTGCCCTCGGCGGTCACCGAATCGGGCGAGATCATCGCCGCGGTCGTCACCGACAGCGCGCTGAGGAAGCCCGGGGAGGGCTGGGTCAGCTTGATCTCCACGTTGGTGTCGTCGACCGCGGTCACCGACTCGATGACGTCGAACGGCGCGCCGAGCGGGACCGCGAGGTTGGGGTCCTTGATCCGCTCGAGGTTGAACTTCACGGCCTCGGCGTTGAACGGCGTCCCGTCCTGGAACTGCACGCCCTCCCGCAGCCCGAGGGTGACCGTGAGGCCGTCCTCGGAGACCTCGAAGGTCTCGGCGAGCCTGCCGCTGACGGTCCCCTCCTCGTCGACCGAGACCAGCGTCTCGACGACGTAGTCGACCATGTTCTGCACGGTGGTCGTGGTCTGGCCGGCCGGGTCGAAGGTGTCCGGGTCGATGCCCACGGCGATGTTGAAGGTGCCGCCGCCGCCCTCGGCGCTGTCCGAGGCCGGCGCCTCGGGGTCGCTGACGGAGCAGGCGGACAGCAGGATCCCGAGCGCCGCAGCGGCGGCGGCGAAGGACCTCATCCGGGTGGTGCGACGGCGTGCTGTGGACATGGGCAGGCTCCTGCGTTGGACGAGGTGGTGCACAACAGGGGTCGAGGGGCGGTGCTCAGGGGCGTGCGGCCGTCAGGGGGATGACGGGGCGCACCTCCGGGAAGTGGCAGGCGCTGGGGTGCCCGTGCCCCTCCCGGTCGATCAGTTCCGGCTCCTGCTCCGCGCAGATCGCCTGGGCCTTGAAGCACCGGGTGCGGAAGTTGCAGCCGGACGGCGGGTTGGCCGGGCTGGGGACGTCGCCGGTGAGCACGATCCGCTCGCGGGTGCCCCGCTGGGTGGGGTCCGGGATGGGCACAGCCGACAGCAGCGCCTGGGTGTAGGGGTGCGTGGGCCGGGTGTAGATGTCGGCCCGGGTGCCGATCTCGACGATCTTGCCGAGGTACATCACCGCGACCCGGTCGGAGATGTGCCGGACCACCGAGAGGTCGTGGGCGATGAAGACGTAGGACAGCCCGCGCTCGGCCTGCAGCTCCTGCAGCAGGTTGACCACCTGCGCCTGGATCGAGACGTCGAGGGCGGAGACCGGCTCGTCGAGCACCAGCACCTGCGGGTTCAGCGCCAGCGCCCGGGCGATGCCGATGCGCTGCCGCTGGCCGCCGGAGAACTCGTGCGGGTAGCGCCCGGCCTGCTCGGGGGTGAGCCCGACCGCCTGCAGCAGTTCGTCCACCCGGGCCCTGAGCGCGGAGCCGGAGAGCAGCCCGTGGATCTGCAGCGGCTCGTTGACGATGGTCCGGACGGTCATCCGCGGGTTCAGCGACGTGTAGGGGTCCTGGAAGACGAACTGCATCTCCCGACGGACGGCCTTCATCTGGGCCCGCCCGTAGCCGGTGATCTCGGCGCCCTTGAACCAGACCTTGCCGGCGGTGGGCTCCTGCAGCTTGACCAGCGTCCGGCCGGCTGTGGTCTTGCCGCAGCCGCTCTCGCCCACCAGGCCGAGCGTCTCCCCGGCCGCGACGGTGAAGCTCACGCCGTCCACCGCGTAGACGGTGCCGACCTGCCGGCGGGTCACCCCGCCGCGGATCGGGAAGTGGGTCTTGAGGTCCTCCACGCGGAGGATCTCGGTGCCCGCCTCCGCCCGCGCGTGCAGGTCGGCGCCGTCCACGGCGGTCATGCCCCGCTCCCGAGCCGCGCGCCCATCTCACGGGAGACCGTGACCATCTCTGCGGGGACCTCCTCGGAGAAGTGGCAGGCCGCGCCCTTGCCCGGACCCGTGTCGTAGAGCGGCGGCACCGTGGTGCGGCACACCTCGCGGCCCCGGGTCACGCGGCAGCGCGGCCGGAAGGAGCAGCCCTCCGGCAGGTCGACCAGGTTGGGCGGCGAGCCGGGGATCGGGTCGAGCCGGTGCAGGTCGACGTCCAGCCGCGGCAGGCTGCTCATCAGGCCGAGCGTGTAGGGGTGCCGGGGGGCGGAGAAGATCGACCGGACGTCGGCGACCTCGACGACCTTGCCCCCGTACATCACCACGACCCGGTCGGCGTGCTCGGCGATCACGCCGAGGTCGTGGGTGATGAGGACGGTGGCGGCGTTGGTGCGCTCCTGCGCCGTCTTCAGGACCTCGAGCACCTGCGCCTGGATGGTCACGTCGAGCGCGGTGGTCGGCTCGTCGGCGATGAGCACCTTCGGGTCGTTGGCGATCGCCATGGCGATCATCGCCCGCTGGCGCATGCCGCCGGAGTGCTCGTGCGGGTACTGGTCGTACCGGCCCTCGGGGTTGGGGACGCCGACCAGCGCCAGCAGCTCGATCGCCCGGGTGCGCGCCTGCGCGCGGCTGAGGTCGCCGTTGTGCAGCCGCAGCGTCTCGGTGATCTGGGCGCCCACGGTCAGCACCGGGTTCAGGCTGGTCATCGGGTCCTGGAAGATCATCCCGATGTCGCTGCCGCGCAGCTTCCGCAGCTCCTTGGCCGACATCTTCAGCAGGTCGCGGCCCTCGAACAGGATCTCGCCGGCCACGATCCGCCCGGGCGGGCTCGGGACCAGGCCGAGGATCGACATGGCGGTGACGCTCTTGCCGGAGCCCGACTCCCCGACCACGCCGAGCGTCTCGCCGGGGTACAGGTCCCAGCTCACGTCGTTGACGGCCTTCACCACTCCGCCCGGGGTGACGAATTCCGTCGTCAGACCCTGGACGGAGAGAACGGGATTGGTCACGAACCGCGCCTCCTCGACCGATCGGTGCGTGAAACCTAAGCCAGATCTGCGGCCGTGAGGTGACACTCAGATCACGGCGGTGAGTCGTGACTCTCGGCTACACCGGATTGACGGAACGTCCGGACGTCGGATCGGCCGGAACCGGGTCGTTCCAGACCTCCATCCGCACCGCACCGGTGGCCCGGCCGCTGACGTCGAGCAGGTGGCCCATGCGCTTGACCGGGCGGAGCACGACCAGCCGGTCGACCACCTCGGCGTCGGGCACCTGGTGCACCAGGTCCTGCTCGAAGCGGTGCACCTGGTCCAGCGAGGTCAGCCAGGCGGTCACGAGCAGGCTGGGGGTCCCGGCCAGCGTGGCCGACAGCCGGACCTGGCGCATCCGGCCGGCCCGGGCTGCCGCCTCGTCCAGCCGGCCGGCGGGCGCGTTCGCGGACAGCACCACCGTGACCGGCCAGCCAGCCAGCGGAGCGGCGACCTCGGTGCGCAGCAGCACGGCGCCGGAGGAGATGAGCCGGTCGACCCGGCGGCGGGCGGTGGGCTGGCTGATGCCGGTGGCCTGCGCCAGGGACGCGTAGGAGGCCCGGCCGTCCACGCCCAGCCGGGCCATCAGCTCGCGGTCGACGCCGTCCAGGACGACCGGCCGGGGCGCCGGCAGGACCGCGCCGGCCGACGTCCCGTCCCCGTTGCCGGTGGCGGCGGGCAGGACCCCGAGGCGCCACAGGCTCCCCTCGGCGAACAGCCGGGTGGCGACGCGGACCCGCGAGCCGGTGACACCGGGCACCCGGTCGAGCCGTTCCAGCAGGTAGCGGGCCAGCGTCGGCAGGTCGACGGCGGCGACGGTCATCAGCAGGTCGCGGCCGCCCGCGGTGATGTCCACCGACAGGGCGTGCGCGTCCCCGGCGAGCTCCGCGGCGACCCGGGTCTTCTCGCTCGGCAGGCAGGTCACCTCGACGTAGGCGAGCACCTGCGCGTGGTACGAGTGCGGGCCGGGGGCGCCGGTGACCCACGCCGCCCCGGCGGCCCGCAGCCGCTCCCAGCGCCGGGACGCGGTGACGGCGTTGGTCCCCACGACCTCGGCGACCTCCGTCCACGGCGCGCGCGGGTCCCGCTGCAGCGCTTCCACGAGGGCCAGATCGTCTTCGTCCAGGGCAACCAGATCGGACATCGCGCGGGCCTCTCGTGACGGATTCCTGCGAATCCTTCCGCAGATCAGTCCGGAGTCATAGCCTCCGGTCCACCCGTACGAGGAGGCTCCATGACCCGGTCCGAGGCCCTGCGTTCCGATGCGCAGGCGATGTCCGACGAGCTCCGGCAGCTCCGGCACCAGCTGCACCGCCGTCCCGAGATCGGGCTGCACCTGCCCAGGACGCAGGAGACCGTGCTCGCCGCGCTCGACGGCCTCGGCCTGGAGGTGAGCACCGGGACGGAGCTGTCCTCGGTGACCGCGGTGCTGCGGGGCGGCCGGCCCGGGCCCGCGGTGCTGCTGCGCGGCGACATGGACGCCCTGCCGGTGCAGGAGGAGACCGGGCTGGACTACAGCAGCGAGGTCGACGGCGTCATGCACGCCTGCGGGCACGACCTGCACACCGCGATGCTGGTCGGCGCGGCCCGGCTGCTCAGCGCCCACCGCGAGTCGCTGGCCGGCGACGTCGTCTTCATGTTCCAGCCGGGCGAGGAGGGCTGGGACGGCGCCGGCTACATGCTCCACGAGGGCGTGCTCGACGCCGCCGGTTCCCGGGTGACCTCGGCGTACGGCATGCACGTCATGTCCTCGGCGACACCGCGCGGGCAGTTCACCACCCGGCCGGGCACCCTCATGGCCGCCAGCGACGAGCTGCGGGTGACCGTGCACGGGTCCGGCGGGCACGGATCGGCCCCGCACCTGGCCCGCGACCCGATCACCGTGGCCGCGCAGCTGGTGGGCGACCTGCAGACGATGGTGACCCGCCGCTTCAACGTGTTCGACCCGGTCGTGCTCACCATCGGCACGTTCCACGCCGGCACGAAGCGCAACATCATCCCGGACCAGGCGGAGTTCTCGGCGACCGTGCGGTCGTTCTCCGCGGAGGCGCGGGAGCTGATGCGGACCGCGTCGGTGCAGCTGTGCGAGTCGGTGGCCGCGGCCTACGGGCTCGAGGTGGACGCGGAGTACCTCGAGGAGTACCCGGTGACGGTGAACGCCCCTGAGCACGCCGCGTTCGCCGCCGGCGTTGCCCTCGAGGTCTTCGGCGACGACCGGTACGCGCCGCAGGCGTACCCGCAGGCCGGGTCCGAGGACTTCTCCCGCGTGCTGGCCGAGGTGCCGGGCGCCTACCTGTTCCTGGGCGCGGCGCCCGGCGACGACCACGAGACCGCGCCGAACAACCACAGCCCGCGTGCGGAGTTCAGCGACAGCGTGCTCGCGGACGGCACGCTGCTGCACGCCGAGCTCGCGGTCCGCGCCCTGGAGCGGGACGCCGCCCCGGCGTCCGCCTGAGCCCCGGTCCGGACGGCGCCGGCCGCACCCGGCGCCGTCCGGACGGACTCGTCCCCCACCTCACTGGTCACAGCTCGGCGGGGTTCCCCGCCCGGACGCCTCCCCGGCGGTAGACACCTCCCATGGGCACCTTCCCCTGCCCGCAGCGCCCCGGGACCGGGGCGGAGGGCGGCATCTCGATCTCGGCCGACCCCGTTCCCGTCCTCAGCGAGGCGCTCGCCCGCGCCGGGATCCCCGTCGTGGCCGGCCTGCGGCTGACCACGGACGGCGACCCGGTGCGGGCCGCGCGGGTCACGGTCACGGTGCGGACGGCGGACGGCGACCTCGGCCGGCCCGTCGAGCTGACCGCCGACGTCGTCCCCGGCCGGCCGACGGTGCTCACCGACGTCCCGCTGGTCCTGGACGCGGACCGGCTGGCCGCGGTCCCCGAGCCCTGCCCGGCCTCGCTCACCGTGCAGGTCGAGGCGGGCGGCACGGTGCTGGCCAGCGCGACCACCCCCCTGCGGGTGCTGGGCGCCGGGCAGTGGCTGGCCTCTCCTCCCCCGCTGGCCCTCGAGCTGCTCGCGGCGCACGTGCTGCCCGACGACCCCGCGGTCGCCGGCCTGGTCGGCGCCGCCACCGACCTGCTGCGCTCGCGCACCGCCGATCCGCTGCGGGTCGACGAGACGGCCGCCGCGATCGTGGAGGGGATGCGCCGCCGCGGGATCCGGCCGCGGCCGGTGACCGCGGACTGGCGGGACGTGCCGCAGCGGGTGCGCACCCCCGCGGAGGTGCTCGAGGAGCGCGCCGGCACCACCCTCGACGTGGCCGTGACCCTCGCCGCCGCGTTCGAGCACGCCGGGCTGCGTCCGCTGCTGTGGGTGGCCGCCGACCGGCCGCACGCCTTCCTCGGCTACTGGCGGGTGCCGCACCGTGCCGACGGCGCCGCGGTCACCGACGTGACCGGCCTGGCCGAGCTGGTCGAGCGCGGGCTGGTCCAGCTGGTGGAGACCGCGCTGCTGCGGGTCGGGGCGGAGCCGGCGACCTTCGGCGACCTGCACCGCACCGCGGCCGCCACCTGGCTGACCGGGGACCTGCACCGGCTGGTCGGCGTCACCGACGTCCACCGGGCCCGGCTGGACGGCGTCGTCCCGCTGCCCGGGGACGACGGGCTGCTCGGCGCGACGCGGCGGGCGGCGCGTGACCGGCGGCGGCGGGCGGCCGGGCCGACGGCCGCGCTGCTCGACCTCGACCTCCGTGGCGGCGAGGACGGCCCGCTCCCCCTCACCGTCCCCCCGGGCCGGCTGGCCGCCATCGCCGACCAGCTCGGCGCGGGTGCCGCGCTGACCCTGCTGCCGGCCGACCAGCTCGGCGCCGGCGCGCGCCGCCGGGGCATCCGCGCGGCCCGCGACCTGCCTCCGCACCAGCTGGGTGAGCTGCTGGTCGAGCACGCCGGGCTGTACACCGAGGTCCCGTCCGACGACTACGCCGTCCGGCTCGGTGACCTGGCCGAGCGGGCCCGCCGGGTCGTCGAGGAGCGCGGCACCAACGACCTGTGCCTGGCGCTGGGCTCGCTGGCTTGGGAGGTCGACGGCCGGCCGGCGCGCTCGCCGCTGCTGCTGGTGCCGGTCGTCCTCGCGCCCGGGGCGAGGGCCGGCTCGTGGCGCATCTCCGCCGACCCGGCGGGCACCGTCACCCCGAACGGCTGCCTGCTCGGCGAGCTCCGCCGGCGGCACAGTGTCGCCGTTCCCGAGGACGCCGCCGACCTCACCCCGGTGCTGCGGCAGGCGCTGGCCGCCCAGGGGCTGCCCTTCCGGGTGGAGACGACCGCCGAGCTGACGCTGCTGCCGGCGGCCGCGTTCCGCGTGCGGGAGGACGCCGACCGGCTGGGTGCCGCCGCGCTGCGCAACCCGCTGGTGCCGGTGCTGCTGCGGCCCGGCCAGCCGTTCGCCGAGCCCGAGCCGGCACCGGGGAGCGACCTCGACGAGCTGGCCGCCGCCCTGCCGCTGCCCGCGGACGGCAGCCAGCTGCGGGCGGTGGCCGACGCCGCCGCCGGGCACTCGTTCGTGCTCGAGGGGGCGCCGGGGACCGGCAAGACCCAGGCGGTCGCGAACCTGGTGGCGGCCGCGGTGGCCGACGCCCGGCGGGTGCTCGTCGTCGGCCCGCAGCCGCGCGCCCTCGACGTGCTGGCCCGGCGCCTGGACGCCGCGGGACTGGGCGCGCTGACCCTGGCGCTGCACGGCGCCGCCGGGCAGCCGGCGGCCGTCCGCGCGCACCTCCGCCGCACCCACGAGCGGGCCTTCTCGGGCTCAAGCCCGGGGGCTTTCTCGGGCTCGAGCGCGGGGACGGCGCTCCGGGACGAGCTGCGGGACCTCCGGCGGCGCATCGCCGAGTACACCGACCGGCTGCACGCACCGAACGCGGCGGGGATGTCCGCGTACTCGGCGCACGCCGGCCTGCTGTCCGCCACCGACGGCCCGCCTGCCCTGGCGGTGCCCCCGGAGTTCGTCTCCAACGCCTCGGCGCGCACCACCGCGGCCGTCCGCCGGGTGCTGGCCGGGCTGCCCGAGGTGGCGGCGCGGACGCGACCCCGGGCGGGGCACCCGTGGGGCTTCCTCGACTCCGCGGACGTCGACCCGGTGGCCGTGCAGGCGGCCGTCGTCGCCGTCGACCGCGCGCTCGCCGCCCTGCCGCCCGCCGGCCCGCTCGCCCGGGTCGTCGCCGCCGCCCGGACGCCGGAGGACCTCGACGCGGTGGCCGAGGTCCTCGACGGCCCGGCCGTTCCGCTGCCCGCGCTCGACGCGACCTGCGCGCCGGGCTGGGACGACGAGGTCGAGGAGCTGCTCGCCGAGGTCGCCGGCTTCACCGCGGTCGAGCACCCGGGGCTGGACGTCGCCGACCCGCGGGTCCTCGACCTGCCGCTGGTGCGCATCGCCGCGGACGCGCGGGACGCCGCGGTGTCGGGCCGGTTCGGCCGCGGCCGGCGACTGTCCGCCGTCCTCGCCGAGCTGGCCCCGACCCTGCGGCCCGGCGCCGCGGTGGAGCCGCCGGCCGTGCCGGAGCTGATCGAGCAGCTGCTCGACGTGCACGACGCCGTCCGCGACCTGGCCGCTCGCGCCGCTGCCGTCCCCGGGCTGCTGGTGCCGTGGAACTGGAACCCGCTGACCGATCCGCACCTGCTCGACCGCCAGGTGGCCCACCTGCGGCGGCTGCGCGACGCGCTGACCACCGCGACGGCGTTCCTCCCCCACCTGCGCCGCTTCCTCGACACCGCGCCGGTCGAGGACCCGGTCCGGGCCGGCCGGGTGCGCCGGCTGCGCGCCGCGCTGGCCGCGCTCCCCGCCGCCTGCGCCACCTCGGCACGAGGGCTGCAGGAGTGGGCCGGGGACGGCGGCGTGCCCGCGCTGTGGGAATCCACCCAGCCCGGGCGCGCGATCGACGAGTTCGGCCTCCCCTCGCTGGCCCGCTGGCTGGACCTGCTGCGGCACCTGCACCTGCTCGACGCCGCCGGGCTGTCCGGGGTGCGTGAGGTCCTGCTGTCCGGCGCGGTTCCGGCCCGGGACGCCGTCGCCGCGTTCGACCGCGGGTTCGCCCAGGCCTCCTTCGTCGAGCGCCGCGCAGCCACCGGGCTGTCCGCCGCCGACGCGCGCGCCCAGGAGGAGGCGGTCCGCCGGTTCCTGGCCGCGTCGGCGGAGGCCCGTGCGGAGGTGCGGGCCGGGCTGGCGGCCCGGGCGCTCGCCGCCCGGGACATGCCGGAGGAGCCGGCACTCGACGCCCCGGACGTCTGCGGGCTGCTCACCGACCCGGGTGCCGCGGCGCTGACCCCGTGCGTGCTGGCCACGCCCGACACGGTGGCCCGGTCCCTGCCGGCGACCGCGGGTTCGTTCGACCTCGTGGTGGTGCTCGAGGCGTCCCGGCTGCCGGTCGCCGACGCGCTGGGCGCGCTCGGCCGCGCCACGGCCGCGGTCGTCGTCGGTGACCGGCGGCAGCTGCCGCCGCCCGGCGCCCGCCCCGGTGAGGACCTGCTCACCGCCTGCCTGCGGGTCGGCGTCCCGCGGCGTGAGCTCGGCTGGCAGCACCGGGCTCCCGACGGGGTGTCCGCGTTCGCCGACGCGGTGGCCTACGGCAACCGGCTGTCGGCGTGCCCGGCGCCCGGCGGGCCGGAGGTCTCGCTGGTCCGGGTGGCCGGTGCGTTCGCCCGGGCGGGCGCGGAGCGGCACACCAACGACGTGGAGGCGCGGGCGGTGGTCGCCGAGGTGCTGCGCCGGTTCGCGGCAGCGCCGGACGCCGATCCGTCGATCGCCGTGGTGACCCTGCACCCGCCGCAGCGGCGGCTGGTGGAGCGGCTGCTGCGCGGGTCCGGGGACGACCGGGTGGTCGCGGCGCTGGACGCCGGCGCCCTGCTGGTGCGCGACGTGGACACCGTCTCCGGCGAGCACCGGGACCTCGTGCTGCTCTCGCTCGCTTGCGCGCCGGACGCGCGCGGCGGCCTGCCGCTCGAGTTCGGCCCGCTGGGACGGGCCGGCGGCGAGCGGCGGCTCACCGTCGCGGTCACCCGCGCGCGCCGGCAGGTCGTCGTCTACGCGTCCTTCCCCGCGGCGCTGCTGCGGCCGGCGGAGACGTCGGCCCTCGGCGTCCGGCAGCTGCGCGCCTACCTCGACGTCGCGGCGCAGGGACCCGACGCGGTGCCGCAGAACGGCCGGCCGGCGCCGCCGCCTGACCCGCACCGCGAGGACGTGGCCGCGGCGCTGCGCGGCCGGGGGCTGGTGGTGTCCACCGACGTCGGGCTGTCCGGCTTCCGGCTGGACCTGATCGTCGCCCGCGCCGCCGCCCCGGAGCAGCCGGTGCTGGCCGTGCTGCTCGACGGGCCGGCGTGGGCGCAGCGCTCGCCGGTGGTCGACCGGGTCGCGGTCCCGGCCGGCCTGCTGGCCGCCCGCGGATGGCCGGCGGTCGAGCGGGTGTGGCTGCCGGAGTGGCTGGCCGACCGGGAGGCGGTGGTGGACCGGCTGACGGCCGCCGCGGCCAGTGCCGACCTGCCGGCGGCGGTGCTGCCCGCGGCCGAGCCGGTCGCCGAGGACGAGCCCGAGGAGGCCGACGAGCCGCCCTCGTCGGAGGCGCCCCGGCGGGTGCCGGCCCGTCCGGCGGTGCCGCCCGCGCGGCTGGCCGACGAGCAGCAGTTCCGGCCCTGGACGCCGGACGAGGCCGGCGAGCCGCGGCTGCTGCGGCAACTGGACGACCCGGAGACCGCGCGCCGGGTGCGCCGGGTGCTGGCGGCCGGGATCGCCGCGGAGGGGCCGATCCACCGTGACCGGCTGGCGGCGCTGACCGCGTCGGCCTTCGGGATCCCGCGGGTGAACGCGGCGCGGATCGAGTCGATCCTCGCGCTGCTGCCCGACCCGTCCGCGGAGTTCCTCTGGCCGGCGGAGCTGGACCCGGAGACCTGGACCGGCTTCCGCCGGCACGGTCGCGGGGTGGAGCGGCCGCTGGAGCACGTGCCGCCGGAGGAGATCGGCAACGCGATGGTGGCGCTGTGCCGGGCCGGCTCGGGGATGACCCGCGACGACCTGTTCCTGCAGACGCTGGTCGTGTTCGGCCACCGGCGGCGCCACCCGGTGCTCCTGCCGCACCTGGAGGTGGGGCTGGCGCACGCCGTCCGGGCCAGCCGGGTCGTCCGGGCCGGGTCGGGTCAGCCGATCACCGCCGCCTGAGCCGGTCAGCCCACGGAGACGGCGCCGCTGCCGAGGGGGACGAGCTCGACCCAGGTGGTGCCCGGGGCGAGCCGGACGGGGGCGCCGTCCGAGCCGGTGAGCAGGAGGCGGTCGCCGACGCCCGCCTTCGACCAGGTGGCGGGGACCGCGGAGCCGCCGGTCAGCACCAGCGCCTCGCCCGACCCGGTGAGCACGGTCTCCGGCACGGGGGTGCCGGCGGCGTCCCGGGCGGCGGTGTCCACGACGGTGACCCGGAGGACGACGACGTTCGTCGCCCGCAGCGGGGTGCCGTCGGCCTCGACGGCCGGCCGGCCGCCCTCGGCGCGCAGCCACCTGCCGTCCGGCGGGCTCCACGTCCACACCGGGTGGCTGAGCCCGGAGAGGGTGAGCCGCACCGCCGCCGCGGGCGTGCCGGCAGAGGGCGGCTCCCCCGGCGGGGCGAGGTCGAACTGCGCCGGCGGCGGGGCCTGGTGCGCGGCGTCGGCGGAGGCGAGCAGGGCCGCCGGGTCGGCGTAGATGTTGTGCGGCGCCGACCGCGCGCGGATGCGGTGGAAGCCGCCGTCCCCCCGCTCGAAGCTGACCGTCTGCAGACCGGCAGCCGCGAGCGCGTCGACGTACCCGGCCCTCCCGCCGGAGAAGGCGATCAGACCGCGCAGCGGCGCGGCGATGGCCGGGTCCATCGGCCGGACCGACCGCACCGGCCCGACCTGCGGCGGCAGCGTGGAGTGGTAGACGGCGACGAACCGGGTGATGCCGCCCTCGACGACCTGCTCCCAGACCACGTCCGCGGCGCCGAGGCCGGTCTGCGGCCGGGCGTCGACCGAGTTCTCGATCTTGACGGCGAGGGCCGGGCGCGGCGGGACGGGGCCGCTCTCGATGCCGGTGAGCGGCCAGAGCACCGGCGGGGGCGGCGGGGGCGGTGGCGGAGGCGGAGGGGGCGGCGTGGGGCTGGCACTGGTGGTGGGAGCCGTCGCGGCGGTCCGGACGGTCTCCCCGGAGGGGGTGCAGGCGACCGAGCCGAGGAGCGCGACGCCCACGAGCAGGACGGCGCGGAGTGCGGTGCTGCGACGGGCCACGGCGACGCTCCCGGGTCGGCCTGCGGGCGGGCTCGTCACCCTAGGGAGCCGCGAGCCGCCGCGGGGACTCACGGGCGGCCCGACCTCGGTGGCGGGCTAGGTTGCTCCGGTGATCGAGCGCTGGTTCGAGGACTACGTGCCGGGGACGACGGCGGAGGCCGGTCCGATCCGGGTCGAGGAGGCCGAGGTCGTCGAGTTCGCCCGGCGCTTCGACCCGCAGCCGTTCCACGTCGACGCCGAGGCCGCCGCCCGGGGTCCGTTCGGTGGGCTGATCGCCAGCGGCTGGCACACCTGCGCGCTGATGATGCGGCTCCTCGCCGAGGAGTACCTGTCGCCGGTGTCGAGCCTGGGCTCGCCCGGCATCGACGAGCTGCGGTGGCTGGCGCCCGTCCGCCCCGGGGACGAGCTGGTGCTCCGGACGACGGTCGAGGACGCCCGGGTGTCCCGGAGCAAGCCGGACCGGGGCATCGTGACCACGCTGGTGGAGATGGTCGACCAGGCCGGCTCGGCGGTGCTGCGGCTGCGGGCGACGAACCTGGTCCGCACCCGCCCGGCCGGCGCCGGCTGACCGTCGTCCGGTCGCGCCGGAGGGAGGGTCATGCCATCGACCCGCGACGTCCCCGTGCTGCTGCTCGACGTGGACGGCGTCGTCAACGCGCTCCGGCTCGACCCGCCCGACGGCTGGCAGCGCGGGCTGTTCGAGGGCTTCCTGATCACCTGGGACCCCACGGTCACCGCCCGGCTGCGGGACCTGCACGAGTCCGGCCGGGTGGAGATCCAGTGGCTGACCACGTGGGCGGAGAACGCGGACCGGGTGCTGGCCGAGCCGCTGGGCCTGCCCCGCGGGCTGCGGACCCACGCCCGGCCGGGCATCGGACCGACCGGCTTCGCCGGTTCGCTCGGCGGTGCGTCCGGGTGGTGGAAGCTGGCCGCGGCCCAGGAGGTCGCCGAGGCGGAGCCGGACCGGCGGATCGTGTGGATCGACGACGACCTGGGTGAACGGGCCGAGGAGACCGTCGAGTGGCTGACCGCGCACCCTCAGGTGCTGGTGGTCGCCCCGGACGTGTTCGAGGGCCTCACCCACGCCCAGCTGGACGAGATCGAGGCCTGGCTCGCGAGGTGACCCGCACCGGCCATGTTGGCCAACATGGCCGTGGGAGGGACGACGACGGTCACGTGCGGTCGCTGTCCCCCGCCTGGAGGACGGCGTCTTCGGGCAGCCGGGGGCCGGTGTCGTGTACGCGGTCGGTCACCCGTTGCCAGAACCCGTCCCGGTCAGATCGGTCGGCCAGCGCCGCGAGCTGTGTGCGCAGGTACTGCTGCAGGGACTGCCCGGCCCGTGCGGCGCGCGCCGTGAGCACGTCGTGGACCTCGTCCGGGAGACGGATGGTGATCGACACCGGCATACAGCCGTCCTAGCACCGACCCCACCTGCTCGGGTGAGTACAAGGGGTTGACCGGCGGGTTTCCTGAGATCGTGTCCGGGTGCCGCTGACCGCCGCCGGGTTGCCCGACCTGCCGCCGGAGCTGTCCGGGCCGGTGGGCGTCGCGCTGACCAAGCCGGTCGCCGCCCTGCCGCACCCGAGCGCGCTGCCCGGTGGCTGCCGGTACGAGCCGAAGTGGGACGGGTTCCGGCTGGTCGTCGTCCGCGAGGTGACCGCCACCCGGGTCTGGTCCCGGCAGGGCCGCGATCTGTCCGGGCGGTTCCCCGACGTCGTGGCCGCCGCGCGAGCCCAGCTGCCGCCGGGCACGGTGGTGGACGGCGAGGTGGTCATCTGGAACGGGGACCGGCTCGACTTCAGCCTGCTGCAGCGCCGGATGGTCACCGCGGCCGGCCGGAACGGCCCGCTCGTCGCCGAGTACCCGGCCTCGTACGTCGCCTTCGACGTGCTCGCCGTCGGCGGCGCCGACCAGCGGTCGGAGCCGCTGTGGCGGCGCCGGACGCAGCTGGAGGCGCTGGCCGGGGGCTGGTCGCCGCCGCTGCAGCTCTCCCCGATGACCGAGGACCCGGCCGAGGCCGAGCGCTGGTCGCGTGAGTACCGGGCCGCCGGCGTCGAGGGCCTGGTGGTGAAGTCGGCCACCGGCCGGTACCTGCCCGCCCGGCGGGACTGGCTGAAGGTGAAGTCGTGGGAGACGACGGAGGTCGTCGTCGGCGGGGTGATCGGTGCGCTGGAGAACCCCAGCCAGCTGGTGCTCGGCCGGTACCGGGACGGCGAGCTGGTCGTGGTCGGCCGGACCAGCCCGCTGAACCCCGGGCAGGCCGCCGGGCTCGCCGCCGTCCTCACGCCGGCCAGGGCTGAGCACCCGTGGCCGGACCGGATCGGCACGGGGGCCTTCGGCGGTGGCCGGCTGTCGGTGCCGCTGACGAAGGTCGAGCCCTCGGTGGTCGTGGAGGTCAGCGCGGACGCCGCACTGCACGCGGGGGTGTTCCGCCATCCGCTGCGCTTCGTCCGCGCCCGCCCCGACCTCAACCCGGGCGACGTCCCACCGATCTGAGCGCTACCGGACCAGCAGGTCGATCAGCAGGACGGCGGCGAGCGCGGCGACCACCGTCAGGCTGAGGTTCCGGAACCGGTGGGCGATCCCGGCGACCAGCGCCATCGCCCCGAGCGCGAGCAGGTTGCTCCGCAGATCGCCGGAGCCGACGGTGCTGGTCAGCTCAACCGCGGCGATCCCGGCGAGCACCGCGGGCGCCAGGTGGTCCAGCCCCCGGCGGATCCGCGACGGCAGGGCGGTGGCGGGGACGAGCAGCACGAACACGATGCGGAAGACCCAGCAGATCGCGCCCAGGGCCAGCACCACGACGAGGTCAGTCATCACGGCTCACCGCCATCGCGGCCACGACACCGGACAGCGCACCGGCGACGATCCCCGCCGCGGGCAGCACCCAGGACACCGCCGCGGCCACTGCTCCGCCGACCAGGGCCGCGACCACGGCCGGCCGGTCGACCAGACGCGGCACCAGCAGCCGATGAACATCGCCGTCCCGACCAGGGTCAGGTGCGGCAGTGGCGGTAGCACCGGCGCGAGCCCGATGCCCAGGGCGATCGATCCGGTCCAGACGACCAGGACGGCGCCGCCGAGCCAGACCCAGTAGCGGCGGAAGTCCCGATCGGCGAGCTCCGGGCGGGAGCTGGCCATCAGATAGGTCTGGTCGATGATGAGGTGCGGCGCCAGCCAGCGGAACAGTGCCGGCTGGGCGCGGAAGCGGTGCCCGAGCGCGGCGCTGTAGAGCAGCAGCCGGGCGTTGACGACCGCGGCGCTGAGGACGACGGCGACCAGCCCCAGCCCCCGGTCCGACAGCGTGAGCGCGGTCAGCTGCGCGCTGCCGCCGTAGACGATCGGGCCGCCGAGCACGCCGGCCGGCCCGCTGGCGCCGGTGGTCACCACGGTCACGCCGAGCAGCACCCCGAAGGGCAGCAGACCGGGGACGACGGTGCGGGCGTCCCGCAGCGCGAGACCCCTTGCGTCGACACGGATCGCCGCGCGCGGCGTCGGCAGGGTGGTTGTCACGAGCAACCTCCGGTTCGTCAGGAGGCCGGCGGTCGCCGACCCGGGGACGACCCTGCTCGGGAACGCACGTCCGGTCTTGGCGCCGACCTGGAGACGGGATGGAGAACGTCAGCTCGCGAGGAACTGCTCGACCTGGTCGAGGAACCGCGGCCAGGCCGGCTCGTCGGGCAGCAGCAGGTGGTTGGGGCTGTCCAGCGACACGAACCGGCTGTCCGGGATGGCGGCGGCGATCAGCTGCCCCTGGCTGGGCGGCACGAGCTTCTCCCGCCGGGCGTGCAGGACCAGGGTCGGCGTGGTGACCAGTGGCGCCCGGGCCGCGACGTCCACGGCGTTGAACGCCTCGAGGAACCGGACGGCGTTCGTGCTGGGCGTCGTCCGGCGCTGGAGCTCGTCGAACGCCGTCCACGCCTCCGGCGGCCCCTCGGGCAGGAAGCGCATCGTGAACACGTGCCGGAAGATCGGGTGCTCGCGGCCCCAGCCGAGCTGCGCGAGCTCCGGCATCAGCAGGGCCTCGCGGACGTGCTCGGGCTTGCGCGCGCTCAGCGCCGGCCCGGTCATGAAGGCGCCGTAGAGCACCAGGTGGGTGACCCGCTCGGGGTGCCGGACGGCGTACTCGATGGCGACCGCACCGCCCTGGGAGATGCCGAACAGCGGGAACCGGTCCAGCCCGGCTGCGTCGACGACGGCCTCCAGGTCGTCCACCCAGTCGTCGACCGTGTAGCCGTCGGCGTCCAGGTCCGAGAGTCCGGTGCCCCTCTCGTCGTAGCGGAGCAGCCGGTACCGCGCGCCCAGCTCCTCGTACCAGTGCCGCCAGACCGGGCTCTCCAGGTCGTACTCGAGATGGGTGAGCCAGTTGGCCACCTTGACCAGCGGTGGCCCCTCTCCCGAGAACGCGTAGGCCAGCCGGACGCCGTCCGCGGTGCGGCAGAAGTGGACGTCCTGGTCCAGCGGGTGCCGGCGCCGGGCCGGCCGGGCGCCGTCCGCCGGCGCGAGGTCGGCGACGAACCGGAAGCCGTGCCCGTGCGCCGTCCGGATGACGGCCTGGGTCTGGCCGTCGTCCCCCAGGGCGCGGCGCAGCGCCTTGATCCGCGAGGTCAGCGCCGACTCGCTGACCATCCGGGTGTGCCACACCCGGTCCAGCAGCTCCTCCTTGGTCACCACGCGGTGGCGTTCGCGGAGGAGGACGACGAGGACGTCGAAGACCTGTGGCTCGACAGCGACCCGCTGCCCGGCCCGGCGGATCTCCCGGGCGCCGACGTCGACGACGAAGTCGCCGAAGCCGTAGGGACCACGGCCGTCTCCATCGGCACCGTCCATCGGACCTCGCCCTCTGCCGTCCGCGTCGAACCCTAGGACCGCCGGCCCCGGCTGGCGAGGGGCTTCCGGGCAGCATGACGTCCCGGCTCCCTGTGGGAGCCGGGACGTCGCGGGGTGGATCAGGCGGTGCGCACCTCGATGTCGACGCTGGTGCCGTTGGTCAGCACGTCGAACACCGCGGAGCGGCGCCGGGAGCGCTCGACCAGGCCGGCCAGCTCCTCCGCGGAGGCGTCCCCCTCGACGGTCATCGCGATCCGGATGCCGGAGTAGCCGTTCCGGACGTCGCGGTCGAGGCCGAGGATGCCGAGCAGGTCGATGTCCCCGGTGACCGTGGAGCTGACCTTCGTGAGCGTGATCCCGCGGGCGGAGGCGATGTTGACCAGACCGGCGGTGAGGCAGGCCGCGAGTGCGTGCAGCAGGAACTCCACGGGCGTCGGCCCGTTGTCCTCCCCGGTCAGCACCCGCGGGTGGTCGGCGTCGAAGGTGAACCCGCCGGAGCGGTCCAGCTCCTGGCCGGCGCCGAAGTACCCGTCGATCGTGCTGCGGTTGTGGGTGCCGCTGATCCAGTCGTTGGTGGCGCGGAACTGGAACTTCGCCAGCTCCGGGTGCTCGCGCACCGCCTCGCGCGTGGTGAGCAGCGCGTGCGTGTCGACGCCGTTGACGGTGGTCGTGGTGGTGGCGGTCATGGTGGTCGTTCCTCTCGGTTGGGATGGGTGGTGCGGTCAGGACGTGATGCGGGCGCCGAGTTGGAGGAGCCGGCCGAGGTCGTCCGCGTTGCGCCAGGTCTCGGCGATCCGGCCGTCGGCCAGGCGGAAGGTGAAGGTGGCGGTGAAGACCTGCCGGATGCCGGCGGCCGGGACGCCGAAGAAGCTCTCCTGCACGCAGGTGTTGGTGGCCCGGACGACGACCCGGTCGCCCTCGGCGATGACGTCGTCGACCGTCCAGGTCTGCTCGATCGGGCCGATGGAGGCGAAGAGCGCGTGGATCCCGGCGGCACCCCGCGGCAGGCCGGGTGGCCCGCCGGTCATCTGCCAGTCCGGCGTGATGAGGGTCAGCAGGGTGTCGACGTCCCCCGCGGTGACGGCGTCGAGGAAGCGGACGGCGGTGGCCTTGTTGTCGGCGAGGGTCATGCCTGTCTCTCCTTCAGGCTCAGGCGGCGATCGGGACGGCGTCGCCGGGGACCGGGAGGCCGGCCAGCCAGGACGACTCCCGCTCGATGGCGGCGGACAGCTGCTTCTGCAGGGCGGTGAACTGGTCGAGCGGCGGGAAGGCGGTCAGCGCGCGGGTGATCTGCAGGACGTCGCGGAGCGCGGCGCTGCGGGTGCGGTCGTAACGGTCGGCGATCTCGGCCTCCGACGCGCGCCCGGACAGCTCGTCGTCCAGGGCGCAGGCGAGCAGTTCGGCGTCCCGGAAGGCGTCGGTGATGCCGTGGCCGGTGATGGGGTCGCGGTGGTAGCCGGCGTCCCCGACCAGCGCCCAGCCCGGGCCGATGGGGTCCAGGACCTGGTTGGGCAGGTTCAGCGCGCCGCGGACCGGCGCGTTGATCCGTGCTCGGTCCAGGCGACGTCCGAGGACTGGCGCCTTCACTGCGATCAGCCGGTGGAGGGCGGCAGGCTTCTCGTGGCCCGCGCTCCTGAGCCCGGCGAGGTCGGTGTCCGGGGCGGAGATCCAGACGCAGGACTGGTCGCCGTGGGTCGGGAAGACGCCGATCAGCGCCTGAGGCGCGAGGTGGAACTCGAAACCGCCGGCGTCAAGGTCGTCGACGTAGGCGTAGAAGGTGCCGCTGGGCGAGATGGTGCGATCGCGGACCCGGGCGCCGACGTCGCGCGCCGTCTTCGACCGGAGACCGTCCGCGCCGACGACCCAGCGGCCGTGCAGCTCCCCGTCGCTGGTGTCCACCCCGCACACCCGCCCTGCCGCGTCGCGGCGGAGGCCGGTGACCGTCGTGGCCTCGTACAGCGTGACTCCGGAGTCGGCGGCCGCCTCGCGGAGCAGCGTGTCGAGGACGTGGCGGCGGGGCGCGACGAGCAGGTCGACGCCGGCGGTGGCCTTCACCGCGCGCTCGGCGAGGCCGTCGGGGGTGCCGAAGCCGATCGAGCGGATGGCCGGGGCGCCGCTGGCGAGGACCGCGTCGAGCAGGCCCCAGCGGTTGAGCTGGACGACGCCGGAGCGGGAGATGGCGTGGGTGGAGAGGGTGTCGCTCGGGAAGGTGGCGCGGTCCACGAGGGCGACGTCGTGACCCATCCGGGCCAGCAGGAGTGCGGTCGCGGCGCCGGCGCACCGTCCGCCCACGATCACGACGTCGTGGGTCCGGACCTGTCGGAATGTCACGGCTCGTCTCCCCTGGAGTCCGTCCGCCGCACCGTTGCGGTGGATGACTGCAACGGTGGCCGCTCAGCGGCGGGAGCACTTGGAGACGACGTGGTGACCGGGTGGAGAGCTCCGGACCCAGCTGGACCCGCCCTCCTCAGGGCTGACCACGACGGCGGCCCGCCCTTGACGAGCGAGAGCGGGCCGCCGTACCTCGATCAGCCGATGGGCTGCTTGGTGTCGCAGTCGATCGGCGTGTAGCTCTTGCCGCCCGGGGCGTAGCTCCGGCATACGTGGGGCTGCTCGCGTTCCCGCGGGAACGCGTGGCCGCCCGCTCAGCTCCCGGCTACTCGCAGCCGACGCCGTCGTTGTCGCGGTCGAACTTCGGCGCCCAGCCGGGGTCTCCCGCGTGGATCGGAGCAGCTCCGGCCGCCCGGACGGCGTCGCAGTTCTGGTAGTGGACGCCCGCGGCGGGAGCGGGAGCGGGGGCGGGCGCCGGTGCCGGAGCGGGCACGGGCGCGGGGACGACGGCCGGAGCCGGAGCCGGCTTCGGCGCGGCGGCCGGCGCCTTCACGGGCACGTTGGCGACGACACCACCGGGCAGCGGCTCGGCCGGGCAGCTGCTGAGCACCGTGGCGATCGCGTTGCGCTCCGCCTGCGTCATCCAGAGCCCGTAGGTCACCTTGACCGCCACCTGCCGCGCCACGTACGCACAGCGGTAGGACTTGTTCGGCGGCAGCCAGGTCGCGGCGTCGCCGTCCCCCTTCTGCATGTTCAGCGGACCGTCGACCGCCAGCAGGTTCAGCGGGTCGTTGCCGAACGCCGTCCGGCGGGCCGCGTCCCAACCCTGGGCCCCGGTCTGCCAGCTGTTCGACAGCGCGACCACGTGGTCGATCTGCACGTCATCGCTGGTGCTCTGCCCGCGCTGGAAGGCGATCGTCCGGCCGGAGTAGGGGTCGGCGAGCGAGCCGGTCAGCACGACGCAGTTGCGGGTGCCGGCCTTGAACGTCTCTCCGCTCAGGTCCCGGGCCAGCATGTCGTTGCGGGTGTCGCAGCCGTTCCGGTCGACGTCCACCCAGCCGGAGCCGAACAGGTCGCGGTCGTAGCCGGTCTTCGCGGCCCGGCCCTGGACCGGGACGGCGGCCAGCGCGGCGAGTGCGGTCGAGGGCGGGGCGGCGACGACGGCCGTGTCGGTGAGCAGGCCACTGCTGCTGGAGGCAGCGGTGGAGGTGGTCGCCGCTTCGGCGCTCTCGTCCCCGAGGAGGGCCGCTTCGGCGGCAGCGATCGCGGCCTCGGTCTCGGCGGCGGACGACGACGCGGTCGCACTCGACGTGGCCGCGGTGGGCTCGGTCTCCGGGGTCGCGCTTCCGCAGCCGACCGCCAGAGCGGCAGCGACGAACGAGACGAGCGCGCGGAGGACGTGCCGTCGCCTGCGCCGCACGGTGGACGGTTGAGACGACGACATGAGCGGACCCCCGTTGAACTGCGACGAACCGCCCCATCGTGTGGCCGCTCCGGCCCTGAGCTGGGACGACATGCCACCGACGCCCGCCCGTGGCCCCACCCGTCCCTGCGGTCGCGCCCGCATCACCCGGCGAGGGGGTCCGCTGTGGCGGATCAGCGGTCCGTCGGGAGGACCACAGAGGACTCGGCGGGGCCGACGTAGCGCCTCCGGAAGCGTCCTGCCCACTCGGCGAGCTCGGGGATCGACGCGGCAGCGTTGGCGAAGCGACCGTGCCCGACGTAGCGCACGCCGGTCACCAGGTCGCCGCGCAGTCCGTCGAGCGCCGTCACCGCATCCTGCGCTGCGCGGTCGTCGTCCCGGGCTAGGACCACGGTGATCGCCTCGTCGAACAGGGGCTCCGCCGCGGAGCCGGAGCGACGGACGCTCTCGGTGAGCAGGACGTTGCGGAGCAGTTGCCGGGTCGCCGACCCCTTGAGCGCGTCGAAGGCCTCCCCGGGCATGCCGAAGTTCGCGCAGAACCGCCGGTACTTCCGGTCCTTCTCCTCGTCGACGGGGTCCCTGCTGAACGTGTCGATGTACTTCGCCTCCACCGCGATGAGCAGGCGCCGCCCGTCGACGGTTCGGCCCGCGACGACGGCGTCGAACGCCGATCCGTCGTTCAGGTGCTCCTTGCGGGCGGGCGCCCATTCGCACTCGATGCCATCGATGCCCCGGTCACCGACCGCCACGCGGTCGAGTCCGGCGAGCTCCCGTTGCAGGAGAACGCTGAGCAGCGAGACGGCCGCTGCCGGATGCGCGCGGAGGTGCCCGAAGACGGTGAAGCACAGCGGCATCGAGCTGAGCATGTTGGTGAACAGGCGGGTCTGCTCGAGCTGGCCGCCCTCACGCTGGACGACGTCCACCCGGGCGGCGGCGTACTGGGCGGCCTCGTCGCTGAGGAAGTTGCTCCGTCGATCGTCGGCCGGCAGGTAGTTGCCGAGTGTCCTTCCCCGCCGGTCGGTCCCCGCCGGCAGGTCCAGCACCTGCTCCCGGTAGGCGGACTGGCGACGCCGCTCCCGACGGGTGACCGCGTTGTCCGATGCGACGTCCATGATGTCCACGCTCATTCCTGACCTCCGCTCCGGTACAGGCAGATCGAGACCCGCCAGGCCCGTTATCGGCGGGTATCTGGCCGTTAGGGCAGGACGCGCCGCGTCGCATCGACGGAGCCGGACATCGGCGGCACCTGTGTCAGAGTCCGGCCGTGTCTGCGCCGCGGGAGAACGTCGACGTCCTGATTCGTCAGCAAGGAGGCGCGTGGTCCGCGCCGACCAGCCATGGCTACGCCAACGAGGCCGAACTCCAGGAGCTGCTCTTTCTCCAGCCGAGCCTGATTGAGGGCGTGAGCGCCGAGGCGGTCGCCGTCCGGGAGTTCAGCACCGGTGTCGGCCCGGCCGACCTGGTAATCGTGGACGTCGACGGCTCGCTGACGGTTGTCGAGTGCAAGCTGGCGTCGAACGCGGACATCCGCCGGACGATCATCGGCCAGGTCATCGACTACGCCGCGCGTCTCGCCGAGCTCGCGCCGGCGGACTTCGTCGAGCAGTGGCACAGCCAGGAGGGACCTTCTCTGAACGCCCTGTTCGACAGCCGCCCAGACGACCCACGCGGGGCGCTCGAGACCAACCTGTCGGCCGGGGTCTTCACGCTCGTCCTGGCTGTCGACGCGATCAACGAGGACCTGCGGCGCATCGTGCGCTTCCTCAACACCCACACCTCCGCCGGGATGCGGCTGCTGGCGATCGAACTGCGGCGAGCTGTCCACGGATCGACCGAGGTCCTCATCCCGACCGTGTACGGATTGGAGTCCGCGGACGAGAAGGACGCTCGTCGGAGCGGCAGGTCCCCAGCGCGCTGGACGCATGCGGACGTCGACCCCCATCTCCGAGAGCACGGCCACGAGGAGCTAGCCGACGCGCTGGCAGCCTTCAAGCGTGAGCTGGAGGCAGCCGGCTTCTGGGTGCGCGGCGGCGGCACTGGATCGGCTCCTAGCTACTCGATCTGGGGGCGCACGGCCGGCGGCGTTGAGATCGTGCCGTTCAGCGCCTACTGCAGCGACCTGTCGCTGTCCTGCAACTTCCAGTGGATCGCTCCGGCGGGGCGGGCCGCTCAGGAGCGTTTTCTGGACGAACTGCTCGCCGCCGGGGCCGAATTACGCAAGGAGGTCATCGCGGCCGCCAACTTCAGCAAGCGACCTGGCACTCCGCTCTCCCTCCTGCGCGATCCGGCTCGCCGGTCCGCGTTCGTCGCGGCTGCCCACCGACTGACGCAAGTCACGACGTTGCCGGACCGGGCCGGCTGACCCCCTCCAGGTCCACCGCGGTGCCGAGCGGCAGCCAACGGAACCGCCGCCGGATCTCCTCCGGCGCCCGGGCCAGGTCGCGCTCGACCCCGGCGCAGCCCTGGCGGAAGTGGCTCCAGCCCTCGTAGTGCACCGGGACGACGGTGCGCGCGTCGAGCAGTCGGCACAGCCGCACCGCCTCCCGCCCGGTCATCGAGTAGCGGACCGGGCCGGTCACCGGGAAGCGGACGCCGCCCAGGTGCAGGACGGCGGTGTCCACCCGCACCCGAGCGGCGACGTCCCGCAGGCCGCGGAAGAACACCGTGTCACCGGAGATCCACAGCCCGCCGTCCGAACCCTCCTCCGTCACCACGAACCCGACGACGTCCCCGGCGACCGGCCGGCTCAACGGCGGACCGTGCCGTGCCGGTGTCGCCGTCACCTGCAGCGTCGGGCGGCCCGGCATCGCCAGCACGGTCGTCTCCCACGGGCGCAGCCCGCGCGCTCCCCCGCCCAGCCGCGTCGCGCCGGCCGCCGTCGTCACGACCACCGGCACGGTCGGCAGCAGCGCCCGGCCGGCGTCGTCCAGGTTGTCCGCGTGGTGGTCGTGACTGAGCAGGACCGCGTCCACCGGCGGCAGCTCGTCGGGCTGCCGAGCAGGGCCGACCAGCTTCCGGGAGCCGGTCCCCCAGCCGAAGGCGTACCGCCGGCCGGGCGGGTCGAAGGTCGGATCGGTGAGCAGCCGCCAGCCGGCGACCTCGATCAGCAGCGTCGGCCCGCCGATGTGGGTCAGCCTCACGAAGCCCCGGTCACCTTGGGGCGTGACCCGGTCGCGTGGGCGAGCGCCCACTCGAGCACCTCGTCGGCGATCTGCTCCCAGCCGGCCTGGGCGGGCAGCAGGTGGGCGTAGCCCGGGTACTCCTTGACCTCGGTGACCGTGTCGCCGGAGTAGTGCCGGGCGTTCGACCGCTGCACGCTCGGCGGCATGATGTGGTCCTCCCCGCCGGAGACGAACAGCAAGGGCGGCCGCGCGTCGTTGGCGTAGTCGACGTGGGCGTCCTGCGGGCCGGGCATCAGGTTGGCCAGCACCGAGCTCCAGAGGATCCGGCCGGACGCCGGGATGTGGTAGCGCCGGTACAGCGCCCGCGACTCCTCCTCGTCCCAGGTGTTGGTGAAGGCGTAGTGCCACTGCTCCTCGGTGAGCCCGACGGCCTTGTGCCGGTTCGCCGGGTTCTTGAGCACGGCCCACGTCGAGCGGATCTGCGACAGCGGCGTCACGCGCACGCCCTCGGTCGGCGCGGAGTTGAGGACGACGCCGCACGCGCCGAGCCCGCGGTCGAGGAGCAGCTGGGTGATCGTGCCGCCGGCGGAGTGGCCGATCAGGATCGGCGGCGTCTCCAGCGCGCCGATGACCTCGGCCATGTGGTCGACGATCTGCGGCAGGGTGACCTCGGCGATCGGCGTCGGGTCGGCGTTGAGCGCCTCGACCTCGACCTCGAAGCCCGGATAGGTGGGGGTGAGCACCCGGAACCCGCGGTTCTCGTAGTGGGTCTTCCAGTGCTCCCAGCTGCGCGGGGTCACCCAGAAGCCGTGGATCAGCACGATGGTGTCGGGTGCGGCCATGCCCGTTCTCCTAGTGCGCGGGGACGTCGACGTGCTGACCCTGGCAGCGCCACGCCGCCGGTGATCGGCTGAGCGTGCAAGCGTCTGGTCTGTCGGTGCGGTCCTCTGCCACGCTCGACGGAGCTCCACGGGGACGTCCGCTCCAGCCGAGGCCAGGGACCGCCGATGCTGCTCCTCGACACCCGTGACCTCCCGCGCGCCGACCGCGTCGAGGCCTTCCGCGTCGCGATGCAGGAGGCCTCGGCACCCTGCCGGGTCGAGCTCAGCGAGCCTCCCGACCAGCTGCAGGCGCGGATGCACCTGTGGCGCTACGGCCGGACGGCGCTGTTCACCACCGACGCCTCGGGCTACCGGCTGACCCGCACGGAACGGCACCTGCGCGCGCAGGGCGAGCCCGTCCTGGCGGTGTCCTTGCAGGACTCCGGGCTCGGCGAGTTCGCCCAGCTCGGGCACGAGCAGGTGGTGCGGGACGACGACCTGATGCTGGTCGACCTCACCGCGCCGTACTCCTTCGGGTGCGCGACCGGCGGTGGGTCACGGGCGTTCCTGCTGACCTACGACCAGCTGGCGCTCCCGGTGGACGTCGTCCGGCGGGCGCTGCCACGGCTGCGTGCCAGCCCGCTGCACGACCTGGTGCACGCCCACCTGTCGCGGCTGGCCGCGACCGCTCCGGAGCTGGCGGCCGATCCGGGCGCCGCCGCTCTCGGGACGGCGACCGTCGAGCTCGTGCGGGCGCTGATCGTGTCGGCCGCCGGGGACGCCCTCCGCAGCCCGTCGGTGCGGGAGCGGACGCTGGTCACGCGGGTGCGGGCGTACGTCGCCCAGCACCTCCACGACCCCGGGCTGACGCCGGGCGCGATCGCCGGCGCGCACAACGTGTCGCTGCGCCAGCTGTACAAGGCGTGCAACGAGGCAGGTCTCCGGCTGGAGCAGTGGATCATCGAGCAGCGGCTGGAGGCGGCCCGGGTGCACCTGACCACGCCCGCCGGGTTGCGTCGGTCGATCGCGGCGACGGCGCGGGCACACGGCTTCGCCGACCCGAGCCACTTCACCCGGCGGTTCCGGCAGGCCTACGGGATGACGCCCCGCGAGTGGCAACGGGTCGCCACTGCCTGACCGCTTATGCGGCGAGTGCCGGGACCCCCGCCGTCGTCCAGCCGGGCGGGAGCGGGCGAGCCGTCTCGCCGCCGCGCGCGACGAGGTAGGGGCGCGCGAGGCGCTCCTTCTCGATCCGGTCCCAGACGGTCAGCAGGTCGGCGACCCACCGGGCAAGGGTGAGCGCGTTGCTGGCCAGCGGGTCGCCGGCGACCTCGGCCGTGGGGCGGGTGGGGATCCGCGGCCAGCGCGGGCTCACCAGGCTGCGCTTGGACGACGGGAGGGCGGCCACGTGAGCGGCGAAGGCGCCGTCGAGGGCGCTGGTCTCCGCGACGATCGCGAAGGCGAGGCCGGCCACGTCGGCACCGACGCCGAACCGCGCCGCGGCCTTGGCGGTGGTGACCAGGATCCGGCCGCTGAGCAGCCGGGCGATCCGGTCGTCGTCCGAGGCCAGGACCCAGGCGCCGGCCATGGTGGACTCCAGCCCCTCGCCGACGTTCACGTGCCAGCCCACGACCCGGCCCTCGACCGGCTGGTCGACAACGACGATCCCGCGCATCCGGACTCCGCTCTCAGTGATCACCCCGGCACGGGGCGTGAGGGACGTTCCCATGCGGAGACGGCTGGATGCCAGCCCTGTTTCGCGGTCGCTGCCTCATCGACAACACGCGCCCCAGGTGACCCTCGCGACTTGCGTCACCGCGCTCCGGGTGGGAGCGCGAGCACGTCGACGTGGCCGACCACGATCCGCAGCTGCCCGGCACGGCAGGCGTCCAGCCGTCGCCCGAGGTAGGCGCCGGCACCCCGTTCCAGGTCCGGTTGCTGCATGCAGGCGGCGGCGATCCAGGCGCGCAGCCACTCCTCGGCCAGCTCGGCCTGGCCGGCACCGAGGCGCCACGGGCTCGGCCGGACCTTCACCACTGCGCCCCGGCGGGCGAACGCGTCCGCGGCGACGGCGCCGGCGTCCGGACCGAGCAGCCGCCGACCGTTCGTGCAGCGTCGTTGATGGGCGTTGAAGGCATCCGCGAACTCGGCGTCGAGCGGATCGGCCGGCGCCAGCTCGACGTCCCCGGTGACCGACAGGGTCAGCAGTGCGGCGGCTCCGACCTCGGTGCACGCGGCGGCGAGCCGGTCCACCTCCTCGGCGGTCAGCAGGTCCAGGACGGCGGACGCGGTCACCAGCGCTGTGCCGGAGAGGTCGGCTGTGCGCAGGTCTGTGAAGTCGCCGTGGTGTGTCCGCGCGGAGACGACGGCGCCGTCGGCGGTCGAGCTGGGCATGGTCGCCGCGGCGGAGGCGAGGAGCCCGGGGTCGCGGTCGTGCAGGACCCACTCCTGCGGCCCGGGCAGCCGCGGGGCCAACCAGCGGCCCATCGAGCCGGTGCCGCAACCGAGGTCCCGGATGAGCGCCGGCGCCCGTCGCCCGGCCGCCAGGTGGTGGACGCGGACGAGCTCGACCAGGTCGGGCGCCCGCGCGGCGGCGTCGGCGTCCTCGCGCAGCGCCAGCCAGTCGGGGGCGCACACAGGCGAGCCGGGACGGCTCAGCCGAGCGCCCCAGGGAGCCGGTCCGGTATCCACGCGTCGCCTCCCTTGCTGAGGTGCAAGCCGCAGCAGGTCCCGTTCCCGGAGGGTGTGGATCCCACGGCCTCGCATCCCTACCCTCTCGAACTCGTGCAGGAAAAGAGACGGACCTACCGGGACCGTTCCTGATCATCGTCACCGTCGTCCGATGGCCCCGGACCTCGACGTCGTGACGAGGGGTCAGGTGGGCAAACACGACGTCGACGCCCGCATCGCCGAGTGGGAGGCGCTGGACCGGGCGCACGGGCTCGGCGGTGCCGGTCAGCGAGTGGCCGACACGCCTGCGGGAGCTGATGACCCGGTCGTGGGAGTTGGGCCTTCGACCTCGGTGGACGGCCCCGCAGGTTCGTCGTGCAGGGGTACCGGGCCCGCCCGTGGCCCGACGTCGCCGAGCTGGCCGCCGCGGTGCCGGCCGACGGTGACGTCGGTCGTCGACGTGGTCGCTGCCGACCGCGCCCCCGGCCAGGTGGCACTGGACCTGCTGTGCTCCTGACTGCCGGCGGCCGGAGGAGCCCGGCTTCCCGGAGCCCCGCAGCTCGGCGTGCGGCGGGAGACTCACGTCCATGGGGCGGCGCAAGCGCGGGACGCACCCGTACGACTACACACCCGCCGACGACAGGGGCTTCGCCGGCAGCGGGGTGGGTGGCACGCTGCGCGTGCTGCACGGACCCGGCTGCGGCCTGGGCGTGCCGGAGGGCGTCTCCTGCGACGTCGAGGTGCTGGCCGCGGACGGCGGTCTGCTGGACGAGTGCCACGAGGGGAAGTTCGGCAAGGAGCACCGCCTGCACGGCACCGCGCCCGGGGACCGGATCACCGTCACCGTGCGCGGCGGGTTCGGGGACGAGCGGCTGACCGCGTCGCGAACGGTGCGGCTGACCGGGCGCCTCGCGGACGTCGTCCGGTTCGGCGTCGGCCCCGCCTGGCGGCTGGTGGAGGCCATCGACACCGGAGAAGAGGAGCCGTGGCCCCACTCACCCACCGCCACCTCCTGGGGTACGGGCGTACGGCTGCGCGGGGCCGAGCCGGGCTGAGCGTAGAAAGAACGCCCGCCGCGCAAGATCGCCGACCCGATGGTGAGGGCAATGCCAGCATCAGAACCGCAGGAGCGCCGTCGCAAGCGCGAGTTGCTCGATCGCGTACTGGACGAGGAGTTGCCTCGATACGCCAAAGCCTTGGAGCGCCTCGGTCAGTGATCCATCTCGACGTCGAGTGCCGTGGACGTGACGCCGACCTCTCCGGTGGCCATGTTGGCCAACATGGCCACCGGGGAGGTGTCAGGCGAAGGGGTCGGCGGGGAGTCGCGGGTTGAGCAGGTGCGCGACCAGCGCCGTCCAGCCGGTCTGGTGACTGGCACCGAGGCCCTCACCGGTGTCCCCGTCGAAGTACTCGCTGAACGTCGGGTGCGCCGACCACAGCGGTGAGTCGCTGGACTCGATGCGCTTCCCGTCCGCCGGGCGCTTGCCGTCCACCGGCCGGAAGAGCCCGGTCAGCGAGTTGTCGATCAGGTCCGCGGCCTCGACCAGCGTGCAGTGCTTCCCCGAGCCGGTCGGGATCTCGATGGTGAACGAGTCGCCGTAGTGCCGGCCCAGCGTGCGCAGCTTGTCGGCGAGCAGCACGTTGACCGGGAACCAGATCGGCCCGCGCCAGTTAGAGTTGCCGCCGAACAGCTTGGTCCGCGACTCCCCCGGCTCGTACTCGATCGAGACGTCCCGCCCGCCGACGTTGGCGAACACCTGCCCGGTCGACTTCGACAGCGACCGGATGCCGTAGGGCGAGAGGAACTCCTCGGTGTCGAACATCCGCTGCAGGATCTTCCGCAGCCGCTCCTTGCCGACCAGCGACAGCAGCATCTTGCGGCCCTCGGGCGTCGACCGGCTGCGCAGCGGGCCCATCAGCTCCGGACGGCGCTTCTGCAGCCAGCGCACCCGGTCGGCGACGTCCGGCAGCTGGCTGACCCACCCGGGGATCTCGGTGGAACCCAGGATCGGCAGCAGCCCGACCATCGATCGGACCCGCAGCGGCTCCGACGTCCCGTCCGGTGCAACCAGGACGTCGTAGAAGAAGCCGTCGTCCTCCTGCCACAGCTTCACCTCGTGCGACCCGAAGGCGTTCATCGCCTGCGAGATCGCGAGGAAGTGCTCGAAGAACTTGGTCGCGGTGCCGTCCCACGCGTGGTCGAACCGGGACAGCTCGAGCGCGATCTTCAGCATCTGCTGGCAGTAGAACGCCATCCAGCTGGTCGCGTCGGACTGCTCCAAGCGGTAGCCCGGCGGCAGCGGCGCGGACCGGTCGAACAGCGCGATGTTGTCCATCCCGAGGAAGCCGCCCTCGAAGACGTTCGACCCGTCGGCGTCCTTGCGGTTGACCCACCAGGAGAAATTCATCAGCAGCTTGGTGAACACCCGGATGAGGAACTGCTGGTCGCGGTAGCCGTCGAGCCGGTAGACGTGCCAGGCGGCCCAGGCGTGCACCGGCGGGTTGACGTCGCCGAACGCCCACTCGTAGGCAGGCAGCTGGCCGTTGGGGTGCATCGCCCACTCGCGGCACATGAGCACGAGCTGTTCCTTGGCGAACGCGGGGTCGACGTGCGCCAGCGGGATGGTGTGGAAGGCGGTGTCCCACGCGGCAAACCACGGGTACTCCCACTCGTCGGGCATCGAGATGACGTCGGCGAGCGCGACGTGCCGCCAGTGGGTGTTGCGCCGGCCCTTCGCCCGGCGGGCCTCGGGCGCGGGGACGTCGGGGTCGCCGTCCAACCACTGGGCGACGTCGAAGCGGTACAGCTGCTTGGTCCACAGCAGCCCGGCGTAGGCGCGGCGGGCGACGTGCCGGTCCTCGTCGTCCAGGCTCGGGTGGATGACCCGGCCGTAGAACTCGTCGGCCTCGGCCTTGCGGGAGTCGAAGACCTGGTCGAAGACGTCGCCGAACGTCTGCTCGTCGGGGTCCTGCTGCCGCAGGCGCAGCTTGACGCTGACGGTCTCCCCCGGCGCGACGGCGTCCCACTGGTACCAGAAGGCGGCCTTGGTGCCCGAGCCGGCCGGGTTGACGGCGTCGAGGTCGCCGTGGACGACGCGGCGGTTGACGCCGTCCTTCGTGTACTTGCTGGCGTTGCGCCGCTTGGCGCCGAAGAGGCTGACGGCGTCGGTCTCGTTGTCGCAGCAGAGGACCTCGGGCGCGCCCTCCGCGGCGAGGACGTAGCGGCCGAGGAAGCCGTGCTCGGCCTCGACCGCCTCCAGTCCGTTGACCGTGAGGGTGGGCGCGAGGAGCTGGGTCAGCGTGCCTTGGCGCTTGTCGCCGCCCCAGGACCAGGTGTTGCGGAACCAGACCTGCGGCAGCAGGTGCAGCGGCGCCGGGTCGGGGCCGTGGTTGGTGGCGGAGACGATGATGCAGACGTCGTCCGGGGCGTTCTTGGCGTAGGTGACCTGGACGTCGAAGAACCGGTCCTCGTCCAGGACGCCGGTGTCGGCGAGCTCGTACTCGCGCTCGTCACGGCTGCGGCGGGCGTTCTCCTCGCGGAGTTCCTGGTAGGGGAACTCGGCCTGCGGGTAGCGGTAGAGCCACTGCATCCAGGAGTGGGTGGGCGTGCCGTCGAGGTGCCACCAGTACTCCTTGGCGTCCTCGCCGTGGTTCCCCTCCTCGTTGGTCAGCCCGAAGAGGCGCTCCTTGAGGATCGGGTCCTTGCCGTTCCACATCGCGACGGAGAAGTTGAGGAAGCCGTACCGGTCGCAGATGCCGCCCAGGCCGTCCTCACCCCAGCGGTAGGCGCGGCGGTGGGCGTGGTCGAACGGGAAGGAGCGCCAGGCGTCGCCGTCGGCGGAGTAGTCCTCACGGACGGTCCCCCACTGCCGGCCGGCCAGGTAGGGGCCCCACAGCCGCCAGGGGGCGGACATGTCACTCGATTCCGCCAGACGCGCGTGCTCGGCGCTGCGGTGGACGTCGGCGTGCTCGGGGGTGGGCTGTCCGTCGAGCGGAGAACCAGTTGCTGCGGCAGACACGACCTCCACAGTGCCACGGCGGCGTTGCCGTCCCGTGTCACGCGGGGACGTCTGTGACCAGAGTGACCGACTGGGCGCTCTGGCGGGTGTCTACTACGCCGCACCACGTGCCGAGCGAGCGCAGGAGGTCCCGGTGCCCCGTCTCCAGGTCGTCGTCGCGCACCCCGACGACGAGACGTTCGGCTGCGGTTCGATGCTGCTGCACGCGGCCGGCTCCGGCGCGGAGACCGCTGTCGTGTGCGCGACCCGGGGTGAGGCCGGCGGCCACGCCGACGACCTCGGGGTGGTGCGCGAGCAGGAGCTGCGCGAGGCCGCCGAGGTGCTCGGGGTGTCGCGGGTCGACCTGCTGGACTTCGCCGACTCCGGGATGAGCGGCGAGGCGCCGGCCGGCAGCCTGGTGTCCGCGCCGTTCGAGGACGTCGTCTCTGCGGTCACCGGGGCCGTGGCCGGGTTCGGGCCGGACGTGCTGATCACCCTGGACGGGAGTGACAGCCACCGGGACCACGTGCGTATTCGGGACGCCGCACTGGCGGCTGCTTCGAGTGTCGGGGTGCCGCGCGTCTACCTCGCCTGCATCCCGCGGTCACTGATGCGGCGCTGGGTCGACCACGTGAAGGTCGCCCGGCCGGACATGGAGCACCTCGATGCCGACTTGGCGGCGCTGGGAACTCCGGACGAGGAGATCACCACGTTCGTCGACGTCGCGGAGCACCTACCGGCGCGCGAGCACGCGATCGCGTTGCACGCCTCGCAGACCTCGCCGTTCGAGGGCCTGCCCGACGAGCTGCGCAGGGCGTTCCTGGCCACCGATCACCTCCGCCGCGTCGTCCCGCCCTGGCCCGGCGGCGCACCGGAGACCTGCCTTCTCGACTGATGGGCACTGTGGCCGAGTCGGTCTGTCGGGGACATTCCGGAGCGGGGACGACTCGGCCTCTGCTCTTGATCTCGCAGCGACCCAACGGATAGAAGCAGGTGGCGCCGGCGGAGATCGGCAACGCGACGGTCCCGTCGGTTCGACCGCTGCGCCCTCCGGCCTGATCACTGCCTGACGAGGGCTGCGGGCCCCGACCACCTCAAAGGTGGGCGAGACCCGCGCCGCGACTACTTCTTCTTGGCCTTTGCCTTTTTCGCCTTGGCCTTCGCCTTGGCATCGGTGGCCTTGGCCTTGAGCTTCGCGGTGGCCTTGTCGGCCTTCTTGCCCTTCTTCGTGCTGGTCTTCGCCATGGGGACGTCCTCGACTCCTCGGGGAAAGGAGCTCGAGAGCCTACTCGCGCCGTTGCCAGTCCCGCCTCGCTGGACTTCGAAGAGATTCGCAGATCGAATTGTCAGCAGGTGCAGCCGCGCAGTCAGCTCGCCCCGGCGAGTGGCTCGCCTACCGCTGGCGCTGGCGCTGTGGCCCGCCTTCGTCCTGGCGGATGGACCCCGCGGTCGCCGCGCAGGTCGGCTCGGCCACCAACCTGCTCCACGCACGTCCACCCTCGGCGCCGAGCTGGTGGGCCTCGACTCGGTCGGGATCGATCTCACTGCTGCCGCGCTGGTCGACGCGCGGTCCCGCTCGACGACGTCAACCGCGGCGGGAGCGGCCGACCTCCCACATCCCGTGCACACCCCGACCGAGGTGCTCGGCGAGCGGATCGGCAGCAGACTCGACCTCAGGCTCACGCTGCCCGCCGCGTATTAGCACGCCGGGTCGCCGACGGGCACGCTTTCCTCGGCAGGGCTCGCAATCGACGCTCACTGTCCCGCGTCGCGCTCCTCACCGTTCCCCCGTCGACGGAACCCGGCGATGCCTCCGGCAATGCCGCCAGAGATGCCCCCGGAGATGCGGCCCGTCACCGACTTGGCCCGGTCGAGGGTCTCGGTGCCGAGACGCAGCGAGACATCGAGCCCCTCGGCTCCGGTCTCGAACACCTTCCCCTTCAACTCCGTGGCCGCGTCCGCCCACGCCCGCGCTTCCACGAACTCGTGGCCGGTCTCGATCCCGAGCGGACCGTGAAAGTCAGCGACAGCGAGTGCGACCTTCTCGCTCGACTGCACGATGGCCGGGGACTGAATCGGGTTAAGCAACACCTTCGAGTTCGCCCTGCCCGCAGCCTCCGCCATCCGGGCCACCAGGCGCGTGGTGACCTGCGCGATGGCGTCCCGCCGCTTGTCTCGGGCGGCCTTCAGTCCGATGCGATGACCGTCGAAGTCGTCGGGAGCCACCACCAGCACACGGTCGATCTCGAGCACGGCTATCGCGTCCTGCAGCTGGAAACTGCGCGCCAGGACAGCGAGCCACCTTTGGCCCTTGACCTCGGCTTCCCGGGTCGTCTCGGCCAGCTCAGCGATCTTCGCCGTCCGCTCCAGCTTCTCGGCGAGCGCATCGAGCTGACGCAAGGCATAGGCCTGCGTCCGCGCGATCGTCGTGGATGATCCTTGGACTTTTGACCACGTGACCTCGTTGACCCGGCCACCGTGCTCGCGGAGCGTCATGGCCTCGTCGATGTCGAAGCCCACGCCGATCATGTCCGCATGGACCGCGTCCTCCTGGGCGCGAATCACATCGTCGAGCTTCTCGTCGATCTTGGCGAGGTAGTCGGTGATCTCCTCCATGGTCTGCTGCATGGCGAGCTGCGCCATGATCCCTGCAGCGCCGGCCAGCAGCGCCGGATTGCTCGCGATCGCCCCGGGGCCCTTCGCGAACTGGACGAAGCCCTTGATCTGGCCGTGGTTCCCCTTCACCACGCCTGTGCTGAGACCCGTCTTCGAGCTCTGCCTCAGCCCGTGCTTGGCCACCTGCTGCGCGGACTCCTTGGTCAGCTGCACCCAGCGACCCGAGCTGAGCGCCAGTTCGGAGCCCGCCTGCGCAAGTGCCGACCCGGCGCTGAGAGTCTTCGCCAGCCGGGGCAATCCAAGGTCCTTCGAGGGCAGTCCTTCCTCAGCAAGGAAGCGCTCGACTGCAGCAGGCTCGCCGATGACCGCCAGGCCGTCGCCGTCACTGATCAGCTGGATCTCATTTGTCATGGTCAGTCCCTAAGCAGACGGCAATGGACAGTGGTTGCGGTGAGCCCAAAGGCACACGGAGCGAACACCGGCACCCTGTCACGCAGCGTCGACCAGCAAGGACTGCCGGCACAGAAACCGTGACGCGTTGACGCTCCTGATGCAGCTGTTTCGCCGGCGCATGATTGCCTCCGCTGCGCGACGACGTCGTCAAGGAAGGACGGTCGCCATTTCGACGAGTCGGCAGAGCGCATTGACCTGACGCAGCTGTTCGGGCGTCCGCACCGGGGCGTCGAGCAGCTCCTCGCTCATCACGACGACGGCCAGTGCCTTGGCGCGGGACACCGCCACGTTCAGCCGATTCAGGTCGTAGAGGAACGTCACCCCGCGGGGCGCGTCCTCGGCGCTGGTCGACGTCATCGAGTACAGGACGACCGGCGCCTCCTGCCCCTGGAACTTGTCCACGGTGCCCACCCGGGCGCCGTCGGGCAGCAACCCGCGGATCAGCGCGACCTGGCCGTTGTACGGCGCGACGACCAGCACGTCCTCGGCACCGATTTCGTGCCGCTCACCGGCGGCGTCCACCCAGCCGACGCCCTGCAGCGAGCGCCACAGCTCCGCGACCGCCCGCGCCTCATCGGCCGAGGACGCCGCCGCCGGACGGGTGTGATCCACGAACCGGACGGCCAGCCCGCTGGCCCAGCCGTCGACGGCGATCCGCTCCCGGTCCGGTGCCGACTCCAGCCGGCCCTCGTAGGCGAGGTCGGACACGAACGCGGTCAGCGCCGGGTGCATCCGGTAGGTCCGGTCGAGGAAGACGCCGCGGTCCTCGGGCACGGTCGGGTGTCCCTCGAGCAGGTGCTCCAGCGCCGAGAGCCCGGACTCGCCCGGGTGCACGGCCTGCGTCGGCTGCGCCAGCTGCTGCGGATCGCCGAGCAGCATGAGCGACTTGGCGGCCCGGGCCACCGCGACCGCGTTCGCCAGCGAGAACTGCCCCGCCTCGTCGATGACCAGGACGTCGACCGCCTCGGCCAGGTTCTCCCGGCACCAGAACCACGACGTCCCGCCGACCAGCGGGACGTCACCGCCCAGCAGCCGGTTTTCGACGTCGGCGGCGTCCTTGGACCACTCGACCCCGGGTGCGCCGCACGCCTGGCTCTCCTCGCACTTCTGCAGCGCCGGCCGGCCCACCGCCCGGAGCACGTTGCCGATCACCGCGTGCGAGGTCGCCGTGACACCCACCTTCTTGCCGGCGTCGAGCAGCTCCCGGATCAGCCGGGACGCCGCCCGGGTCTTGCCGCTGCCGGGCGGCCCCTGCACCGCAAGCACCTCGCCCTGCAGCGACCGACCGAGCCGGACGACGGCGTCGCCGGCCTCCTCCCCCGGCAGCCGGCGGGTGTCGGCCGGGACGACGCGGTCGAGCAGCGCCTGCCCGAGACACGACCGACCGGCCAGGACGTCGTCCGCCGTCGCGGCGATCGCCGCGCGCAGGGCCTTGTCGTCGAGCGGCCCCTCCGGACCGAGGCCGCGGACGGCGGCGGGAGACTTGGTGCTCTTGACGACGAGGCGCCCGCCGACCGCATCGAGCGCGCGCACCTCGCCGACCCGCGTGCGGGTGTCGACGTCGAACGCCGGCTTGCCGACCGACAGCTTCGCGTCCTGCGGCGGAAAGGTGAACTCGTACAGCTTGCTGCGCTTCTCGGTACCGATTTCGACCGCGCCGGACAGGCCGCCGACCGCCGTCCGGTCCTCGATCAGCTGCTCGTCCTCCAGGTCGCCGCGGCTGAAGAACGCCCACCAGCCGGGCCGGGCCTCGCGGCGGTGCCACTGCACCAGGTCGCCCAGCAGGCCCTGTCCGACGTCGGTCAGCCGCTCGACCAGCGCGAGCTCGGCGACCTCGGCGTCCGACCGCGGGGCGGGGCCGGACACCTCGGGCACGGCCGGTCGCGGCTGCGGGCCGTGCAGCGCCTCCAGTCCGGCGCGCTCGGTCTCCAGCCAGTCGTGCAGCTCGCGGGTGGAGTCGACGTCGTCCTTGTTGTAGTCCTCGATCGCCTGCAGGCGGGCGGGGTCGCGGTCCGCGAGCCACTGCTCGTACTCGACGACGCTGGACATGGCGTCGGCCACGTCGCCGGTGTGCTCGCGCCCGTAGAAGGCCTCGACCTTCTTGATCGAGTACGACTCCTTGCTGATCCGCATCCCCTGGCGGACGACGGGATACAGGTCGACGAACCGCTCGGCGCGCAGCAGCTGGTCGAGCTCGGCCTCGCGGACGCCGTACCGGCCGGTCAGCCGCTTGAGCGCGCTGACCTCGTAGGCGGCGTAGTGGTAGACGTGCATGCCGGGGTCGGTGCGCCAGTCGTCGACGATCCGGTCGACGAGGTCGGCGACCATCCGCCGTTCCTGGTCGGCGTCGTGCGCCCACAGCGCGGTGAACCGGCCGGCGCGGTCGCCGAGGCCGGCCAGGTACTCCAGCCCCGCGCCGTCGCCGGACAGCGGATCGCCCTCGAAGTCGAGGTAGAGGTCGCCGGGGCTCGGTTTGGGGAGCCGCAGGAGGCCCTGCGCCGGGGCGGGCGTCAGCAGGGTGCGGGTGGGCGCGCCGGCGGCGCGACCGCGGAGCTGTTCGCGGGCCTGCTCCTGCAGCCGTTCCCGGGTGGCCCTGCCGATGCCGGTGGCCTTGAGCGTCTCGGGATCGGCGTCGGCCAGCTGCGGCAGCGTGGTGACGCCGACGGCGTGCAGCGCGGCGCGCTGGTCGCGGCGCATCCCGGCGACCAGGCTGAGGTCGTCCCCGTTCCGGAGCTCGGCCTCGCACCGCGCCTGCCAGGGGCACTGGCCGCAGTGGCTCACGGGCACCGGCTGGGTGGGCGGGGCGTCGCCGAGGAAGCCCTCCAACCGGAGCCGGGCGCGGCGGGCGTAGGCGGCGACGTCGACCAGCCGCCACGGCCGCGAAGCGCCGTCGCCGGTGACCACGAAGAGCCGCTCCGGCTCCCGGCCCTGCAGGACGGCGAGCCGGTCGGCGTAGGTGGCCATCTGCAGCAGCGCCGGCACCTTGACCCGGCGGGCGAGCTTGGCATCGGCGACCTCGTACGACCAGTCCCCCAGCGCCGACGGCGTCGCCGTCTTGAGCAGGAAGTCGGCCTGCCCGCCCCAGGTCCCGTCGAAGAGCGTCGCCTGGTAGATGACGTCGCAGCCCGCCCGCATCGCGTCGACGGTCGCGGCCTCGTCCCGTTCGCCGTCCAGCCGCGCGACGCTCCTGCCCTCGACCTCGAGGGACTCCAGGTAGCGCTGCTCGTGGGCGATGCCGAGGTCGACGACGAGCTGCCCCTGATCGTTCGCGCCCGCAGTGCGAGGCTCGAGCCGGCCGGCGGCGACCGCGAGGTTGAGCGTGGTGAGGTGGTGGCACTCCTGGTGCCGCGTCAGGTCGCTGGGGCTGAGGACCAGCCGGCCGTCGGCGCGGTACACGGCTCAGCTCCCCGTCGGACGGACGACGGGCAGGGACTGGTGCGGCAAGGTTCCCCCGGAGTGCGGCGTGCAGAGCCCGTTGAGGCTGTCACGTCCGACCCCGATCCGGAATGTCCGCGCGCCGATCTGGGGCTCGTGGGACTACTCGGTAGCAACGGCGCCGGTGCGGTTGGGCACCAGCTCGACCCAGGCGTTGCCCGGTGCCAGCGTCACCTGATCGCCGTCCGACCCGGTGAGGGTGACCGGGTCGCTGATCCTGGGCTTGGACCAGGTGGCCGCGACCGTGTGGCCGCCGGAGGCGACGAGCGCCTCACCGCTGCCGGTCAGGATGGTCTCCGGGACCGGGTTTCCGGCCGGGTCGCGCGCATCGGTGGAGACGACGTCGACCCGCAGGACGACGACGTTGGCGGCGCCGATCCGGCTGCCGTCCGCCTCGACGGCGGGAGTGCTGCCCTCGGCGCGCAGCCAGCGGTTGGCTTCGGCGTTCCAGGTCCACTGCGGGCGCCCGACGCCAGACATCGTCAGCGCCAAAGCGCCGGTCGGCTGTCCCTCGGCGACGGCGGTTGGCTGCTGATCCGCATCCGAGTACGCGAATTGGGCGGTGGGCGGGGCCCGGTGCGCGTCGTCGGCCTGGGCGACGAGGGTCTCCGGCGCCGCATAGACGTTGTGCGGCGCGCGGCGGGTCGTCCAGCGGTGGAAGCCGTCGATGCCGGAGTCCTGGGTGAGCACCTGCAATCCGGCGCCCCGGGCGGCGTCGACGTAGGTCGGCACGCCGCCGGAGAAGGCGAGCAGGCCGTGCAGTGGAGCGGCGATCGCGGGGTCCATCGGCCGAATGGAGCGCACCGGGCCGATCTCGGGCGGCAGGGTCGAGTGGTAGACGGCGACGAATCGGGTGATACCGCCCTCGACGACCTGCTCCCACACCACGTCGGCGGCGTTCAGCCCGGTCTGCGGGCGGGCGTCGACCGAGTTCTCGATCTTCACGGCGAGCGCCGGACGGTCCGCGACTGCCTCGGCGGGGACGCCGGTCAGCGGCCAAGCGGGTGTGGTGGGGCCTCCAGCGATCGAATCGAGGAGCGGCAGGGAGGCCAGGTCCCGCCCAGTTGCTTGCCACCCGACCACCACGGCCGCCACCAGGAGTACGAGCAGCGCCGCTCGACGACCGCGCCGCGACCTCTGCTGTCGGCGGCCCTTCGCCGACTTCCTCTTCTTGGCCGGGGTGCCCCTCCTGGTGCGCGAGCCCGTGCTGGGTCCGGAGCGGCGCCTTGGCGCGGTGGACCTGGGCACGTCAGGGCTCCCTGGCTCGGCGTGGCATCCCTTCTCGTATCGGCACGGCGCGACGGTGGCGGCACCACAGCCTCAATGCGCGGACGCTCTTCGATACGTACGTCACCGAAAGGCGCGCCGTCCGACCAATGCTGGCCGCCACGTCCCGCCGGTAGCAGATTTGGGGGCGGGCGTTCTCTCTGCATCGATTCCGGTTCCCACCTCGACCGGCTCACCCGGCTGACCGCGGGCGACGTCGTCTGGCCGTCGCGGTTGGACCGTTCGGCGTGGGCCGGGTTCCGTCGTGATCCGGCAGCGACCCGGTCGATGGAGCAGGTGGCGCCGGAGGAGATCGGCGACGCGACGATCGCGCTGTGCCGGGTGAGGGCTGCGGTGACCACGGACGGCTGTTCGCCCGGACGCTGGAGGTGTCGGCTGTCGCCGCCCCACCGCGGCGCAGGTCGCCGTCCTGGAGTCGGCGCTGGCCGCGGCAACGTCCGCCAGCCGGTTGATCGCCGCGACGTCCGGCGTGCTCACCACCTGGCGTGCGGATCGGTCCCGCCCCTGGAGGAGCGGGACCGGCCGTCGCGACTACTTCGTCTTGGCCTTCGCCTTGTCCTTCGTCGACTTGGCCTTCGCCTTGACGTCCGTGGCCTTGGCCTCGAGCTTCGCAGTGGCCTTGTCGGCCTTCTTGTCCGCCTTCGCGGTGGCCTTGGTGGCCTTCTTGCCCGGCTTTGTGCTGGTCTTGGCCATGGCGACGTCCTCGTCTCCTCGGGAACAGGGCTCGAGAGCCTACCGCCGCCCGCCAGTTCCCCACCGGGCGTCGGCAACCTGTGTGTGGGGGGCTGTTCTGTCGAGCGGGCAAGGAACCGCCCCGGCGAGGTCTGCGGCGGCGGGCTCCCCCTTCGGGGGATGTGCCGTGGCCAGTCCATGACTGGGATGCGCGTCTGCAGCAGGGCGATGCGGGGCGCTGCTCTCCAGCGGCCAGTCGGCACGCCGAACGACCGGATCAGCGGGTGGGGCCGTGCCGAGCGCCTGGTCAGACCACTGCTCGTCGCGGCGACCGCCGCCGCAACAGGGCGGTGTTTCCATCGACTGGAGCGCGGTGGCCGCCGTCCCGGCGCCCAGTCCAGCAACATGGATCGCCGCCCCGGGCCCGAGCGTGGCCTCAAGACCACGCACGTCGGGTGGGATGACTGCCTGGCCCCGCCCGATGCCCATCTTCCTTGACCGCACGCGCGCCTCACAGGCGCGGAGCCGCGCACGGGACAGGGCATCGCGCTCGCACCACACCGGCGGCGAGTGCCAACCCGGCACGGATGGGGTTGATGGGACGGCGGTGACGGGCGGTAGTGCGAGTGGGCGTCATACCCCGGGTGACCGCCGCGGCAGAGTTAACGTCCCCCGACCGTTCCGATTCACCCGGAACTCCCGCTCACGCAACTCTGCAGCGCTCATTGGGGACACAGCCACATGATGGACATCAACCAGCCGGCGGCGTCGACGACCGAAGCAGCCCCGCCCAAGCTGACGCCGCCACTTGCGCTCACCCCGCCGGCGGAGGTCGCGGTCATCGAACCCGAGCAGGCCGAAGGAATGTTGCCGATCTCTGACGACCGCCGGACGCAGCTCAGGGAGATGGCCCACAAAGAGGTCGAGGCCATCTCCGGGCTGCAGCCGAACAGCCCGGAGATGAGCCAGAAGGTCGACGAACTGGCCGACCTCGGCCGAGCGGAGATCATGCAGGCCGGCAACCTGGCCAACCGGATGCTCCAGCGGCCTGCAACGGCCCTCGAGGGGAATAACGGCAAAGCTCCGGACACGGCGCAAGGCAAGGTCTCCAAGACGCTTGCGGACCTGCGACACACCATCGAGGACCTGAGTCCGTCAGGCACCAATCTGGGCGCGTCACGGAAGCTCTTCGGGGTCATCCCCTTCGGCAAGCAGATCGACCGCTACTTCGACAAGTACCGGTCGGCCCAATCACACCTCGACGCCATCACACGGGCGCTCGTCGCTGGGCAGGACGAACTCCGCAAGGACAACGCGGCGATCGACACCGAACGGCGCGAGATGTACGCGGCCATGGAGAAGCTCAGCGAGTGGGCGTTCGTCCTGCAGTCCCTGGACGACGCGGCGGAGACCAAGCGCCTCCAGCTGGAGAACACGCGCCCGCAGGTGGCCCAGGACTTTCAGGGCCGAGTCCTCTTCGCGATCCGCCAGCGTCGGACGGACGTGCTCACCCAGTTGGCCGTCACCGCTCAGGGCTATCTGGCCATGGACATGGTCAAGCAGAACAACTCCGAGCTCATCCGCGGCGTCGACCGCGCTCGCTCCACCACGCTCTCGGCCCTGCGCACGGCCGTCATCGCGTCGCAGGCGCTGGCCAGCCAGAAGCTGGTACTGGAGCAGATTTCGGCGCTCAACGCCACGACAAGCCAGCTGATCGCCAACAACGCCTCGCTCCTGCGCTCGCAAGGAGCCGCAATCCAGCAGCAGGCCGCCAGCAGCACGGTGGACATCGCAAAGTTGGAGCAGGCGTTCACGGACGTCTTCGCCGCCATGGACGAACTCGACCGTTTCCGAGCTCAGGCTGCAACCAGCATGCAGGGCACAGTCGCTCGGCTGGAGGGCCAAATGGAGCGAGCCAAGCCCTACCTCGCCCGGTCGACGCGTGTGGATCCGTCGTGAGGTCCACGTTGCTATATACCGGAGGACAACGATGAAGGCGCGTCGGTGGGCCTGGGCACTCGTTCCTGTTCTGACCTTCGGGCTCTTCAGCTGGTTGACGTACGGGTTCTTGGCTGCGCGGCGACGTTCCATCCCGCTGGCCGCCGAGGCGGCGGCCTACTTTGCGTTATTCCTGCTCGTGATGAGCCCCGTTGCCCAGACGGATGACGGCAAATTGACCGACGCCGCTGGAATATTGATGTGCATTGGATGGGGCGTCTCGAGTTTCCGTGCCTTTTGGCTGACAAACTCCAAGCGCGCAAGCCAGGACTCACATGGGCTCAGCATTCCGATGAACCCGCGGGATACACCACCGACAGGCCAGGTGTCAGCGTCGGCCTCTGGCGGTGACCTGGCGACCCGGGACGCTCTCCTCACCGAAGTCCGCTTCGGCGCCGCAAGGTTCCACTACGCTCCGCCGGATCACCGAATCGATTCGGACATCTGGGATGGACTGGAGAGAATCGTCGGTTACAGCTGGACCGTGCTGGCGACCGCGCGGGAGAAGGGCATAGTTGGTGACCAATTGATCGCCGTGGAGTTGATGCACAGCGATTATGTCCCGTCGTCGGTTCGCGTGGTCACTGCGGTGACACCCGAGCAATTGGTCACCGCGGAGGACGCTGCACGGGCCAACCAAACGGCTCGCCAGATCGTGGACACCATCAGTCGTGAATTGACCTCGATGATGCGATCGGTGGGTAGCGGGGACCTGACCAAATTGGACGAACAACAGGCGTTCTTGCAGAGCCGCTTCGGCCAAACTGGCAGCATTCACCTCTGATCCGCCCGCAGCGGACTGCCGGCTCGGGCGGTTTGTCAGGCGCCGGCTCGCGCTCAAAGCGACGGATGACCAGATCGGGGAGCAACTGTCTCGCGGCGAGTTCACCAGGCCGCCACGGTGGACAACGTCGTCGCCGCCATCACGGCCCGGCGATCCGCTTCTCAATGACCTACAGGAAGCAGAAATCACTTCATGGCGTCAGCAACTCCTGAGACCCGCAACCAGCTGGGCGCCGGCCCACTCGGCGAGCGATACGACGAAGCCCTGGCCTACGCCGCAGCCCACCACCGGCACCAGCTTCGCAAGGGCTCCCGGGTGCCCTACATGTCACACCTCATCAGCGTCAGCGCGATAGTCCTAGAGCACGGTGGGAGCGAGGGCCAGGCGATCGCGGCCCTGCTGCACGACGCGGTCGAGGACGCGCCGGCCGGTGAGGGCCTGACCGTCCTGCGGGAGATCCGGGAGCGGTTCGGCGAGACTGTCGCCGACATCGTCGAGGCCTGCAGCGACTCGCTCAACGAGACCACCGCGGGCAAGGCCCCGTGGGCGGAGCGGAAGCGCGCCTACATCGACGGGCTGCGCGACAAGGCGAAGAAGTCGGATGAGGCGTTGCTGGTGACGGCGGCAGACAAGATCCACAACGGATCGTGCATCGCGGCCGATCTGCGCACCTACGGCTCGGAGTTCTGGTCGACGTTCAACGCCTGCGAGCACGAACTGCTCTGGTACTACACCAGCGTCGACGCCGCGGTCACCGAGCGCGTGCCCGAAACCAGCATCGCCATCGCGCTGCACCGCGCGGTCGAGGACCTCGTGGCGGCAGCAGACGCCGACCGTGACTCAATCACCAGCGGGCTCCCGGACTGCGGCTGCCGACCCGGCGACTGAGCGTCGCCGCACCAAGCGCCAGCTTTCGGGCGCCATCAGCGGGCTGCGCAGGATCCCGTAACGGCCCGGCTACGTTGAGCACATGGGGGATCTGCGCACGGGCATCTACGAGCACTTGGTGACGTCGGAGTTGGCCGATCGAGTTTCGGCAACCGATGCCTCGTTGGTGCAGCTTGCGACCCTCGACCCTGCCGAAGCTCATGAGGCGCTGACACGTCACGTTGCCGGGGTGGTGAACCGAGCCCTTCGAACGGCAGGTGGCGACGACCAGGCCGCCGTGGCCCGACAGGTTGACCTGGCAAACAGCATCGTCAAGGCCGTCAGCGCACTTTCCCCCGCTGCGGCCCCAGAGGACGCGATCGCAGAGCCGGCGCGGTCGGTACTCGCGGTGGTCAGCCCGCCGAACACGCCAGGCCCGATCACCTTCCCTGAACGGCCCGAAGTACCGCTGTCTGCGAGCGCGCTACTGGTCAACGGGCGCGGACAGCCGCGGATCGGCCATGAGGTCAACCGCGAGCTCGCTTCCGCCGACCGGGTAGACCTGCTGTGCGCCTTCATCAAATGGCAGGGACTGCGCGTCCTGGAGAAGGGGCTCACCGACCTCCGCCAGCGCGGCGGCCGGCTCCGTGTCATCACGACCACCTACATCGGCGCGACGGATCAGCGAGCCTTGGACCGCCTCGTCGAGCTCGGCGCGGAGGTCAAGACCTCCTACGAGACCAGGACGACGCGGCTGCACGCGAAGGCCTGGCTCTTCCATCGCTCGACGGGGCTGTCGACCGGGTATGTCGGCTCGTCCAACCTGTCTGCTCCCGCACTGACCGACGGGTTGGAGTGGAACGTCCGGCTCTCCAATGTCGAGCAGGCACACCTCCTGGCGATGTTCGCCGACACGTTCGACGGCTACTGGGAGGACCCGTCCTTCGAGACGTACGAGCCTGGTCGGGACGGCGACCGGTTGCGACGCGCCTTGAGCGTCGAGCGCGGCGGCAGCAGAGACCTGCCCCTCGAGGTCGCGACGCTCGACGTCCGTCCGTTCGGCTATCAGCAGGAGATCCTGGACAAACTTGACGCCGAGCGCACCATTCACGACCGCTGGCGCAATCTCGTCGTCATGGCGACTGGGACCGGGAAGACCGTCGTCTCCGCACTGGACTATCGCCGCCTTCGCGCCGCCGGCTCGGTCGAGTCCGTTCTGTTCGTGGCCCATCGCAAGGAGTTGCTGACCCAGAGCCGCTCGACGTTCCGGCACGTGCTGCGCCGCGGTGACTTTGGCGAACTCCTCGTGGACGGTGAGCGCCCTCGGGAGTGGCAACACGTCTTCGCATCCGTGCAGTCGCTCGCACAGTTGGATTCAACGGAGCTGGACCCGACGCGCTTCGACCTGGTCGTCGTCGATGAGTTCCACCACGCCATGGCGGCGACCTACCGTCGACTACTCGAGCACCTCCGGCCCAAGGTCCTGCTCGGGCTGACAGCCACTCCTGAGCGGACGGACGGCGCCGACGTCCGCAGTTGGTTCGACGGCCGGACGGCGGTGGAGCTGCGGTTGTGGGAGGCGCTCGACGCGGGACTGCTCGCCCCGTTCCAGTACTTCGGTATCCATGACGACGTCGCGCTGCAGCAGTTGCAGTGGAAGCGCGGCCGCGGCTACGACGTCACGGAGCTGAGCAACCTCTACACCGGGGACGACCACCGAGTCCGACTGGTCCTTCAAGCCGTTCAGGACAAGATCGCGGATCCAGGTCAGATGCGCGCACTGGGCTTCTGCGTGAGCATCCAGCATGCCGAGTTCATGGCCGCTCGGTTCAACAAGGCCGGCATCCGCAGCCTCGCGATCACGTCTCAAAACATCAGCGATGACCGCAACGCCGCCCTGGCCGCCCTCCGCGACGGCACCGTGAGCGTGCTCTTCACGGTGGACCTCTTCAACGAGGGCATCGATCTCCCGATGGTCGACACAGTCCTCTTCCTCCGTCCCACGGAGAGCGCGACGATCTTCCTCCAGCAGTTGGGGCGGGGGCTGCGCCTCTCCGAGGGCAAGGCGTGCCTGACCGTGCTGGACTTCATCGGCGCACAGCACAAGGAGTTCCGCTTCGACCTGCGGTTCCGGGCCCTCACCGGCGCATCCCGACGAGGCCTTCAGCGCGAGGTCGAGCAGGAGTTTCCGACGCTCCCTGCCGGCTGTCACATCGAACTGGACCGGGTCGCACAGCGCATCGTCTTGGACAACATCAGGCAGTCGCTGACCGTGTCGTGGAAGGGGCTGGTCAACGAGGCGCGGACTCTGACGGGTCCGAGCATGGCGTCGTTCCTCGAGGAGACCGGCGTTGTGGTCGAGGATCTGTACCGCGGGACCGGACGCAGTTGGCTCGACCTCAAGCGTTCGGCCGGTTGGGACGTCGCCGAGCCAGGACCCGACGACCGCGACTTGGGCAGTGCCTTCGCTCGCATGTTGCACATCGACGACCTCGAACGGCTGCGATTCATCCGCACGCTGCCCCAACAGGGAACAAGCGAGGAAGCGTCGTCCGAGCGAGTCCGTCGGATGGCCGCCATGTTGCACTTCTCGCTGTATGGCTCGCGCGCGCCGTTCAGCAGCGTGGAGGCGACGCTCTCCCGACTGCTCGCGAACCCCGGCCGCCCCGAGGAGCTCGTCGAGCTGACCGGGGTACTGCAGGACCGCATCCATCGGGTGGCGCCGGCACTTGAGCTGACGGGATCCCGTCCCCTGCACGTGCACGCCCGCTACAGCCGGGACGAAGTCCTGGCAGCGTTCGGGATTGAGGACCTCAACGGCACGTGGGGATCGGGCGTGCGCTGGGTGCCTGGCGACCAGGCGGACGTCTTCTTCGTGACGCTGGTGAAGACGGAGGCACACTTCTCCCCCACCACCATGTACGCGGACCACGCGATCTCACCGACGCTCTTTCAGTGGGAGTCGCAGAACACAACGGCCGAAGCGTCCAAGACCGGGCAGCGCTACGTCCACCACCGCGACATGGGGACGTCGGTGCACCTGTTCGTCCGCGAGTCGAAGACCGCTGACGGCACACTCGGCACGCCGCCGTACCTGTACGCCGGCCCCATGACCTACGTGTCGCACTCCGGCGAGCGCCCGATGCGGATCTTGTGGCACCTCGACCACGCGCTTCCCGGCGACGTATTCCACGCGGCCAAAGTCGCTTGACGTATACACGCAGGGCCCGCGCGCCAAGCTGACCTGGTCGGTCGCCGAGACGCTGTGGCACCAGCCCACATCCGCCCGCGATCGGGTCGGCCACCACCGGTTCCTTGCAGAGCACCGCGATCGGTGCAGATCGGCGACGACTTAGACCCGGCGACTGTTCACCGCCGGAACGACAACCGGGTGACCTCGTCCGCCATGCCACTGAACGCCGCAACGCCGTGGGGCCGACTGCGCGACGCGACGAACCACCGAGCCCGAGATCACAGTCCTCGTTCGAACCCCGTGTCACATACGCCCCTCCTGCGAGGGACGTTGCCTGCAGTGACCGAGCGAACACCCCAGGGTTACGTCAGTATCGAAACGGGGATGGGTTGATTTTGGACGTCTTCAAGGTCCACGAGCAGGTGATCGCGGACTACCGCGCGTTCACCTCCGGCTTCGTGCGGGTCCGCGACGAGCGGATCACCGAGTTCGTCGACCAGCAGTTCGCCGAGGGCGTTCAGTGGCCTGACCCCTGGCTGAGCCTCAACCCCTCCTTCGCGTCCGGTGGCTCCGTGCCCGAGCTGGTGGGCGAGGGGCTCCTCCACCCCGAAGCAGAGCGGATCTTCCGCCGCAAGTCCGACATGACCGACGCCGGGCGCGACCCGATCATCCTGCACTGCCACCAGCGGGAAGCCGTCGAGGTAGCCCAATCTGGCAAGAGCTACGTCCTGACGACGGGCACGGGATCCGGTAAGTCGCTGGCCTAAATCATCCCGATCGTCGACGCCGTCCTTCGCGGCCGGGACGCCAACGGCGGACGACGCCAGCCCGGCGTCAAGGCGATCGTCGTCTACCCGATGAACGCCCTGGCCAACTCCCAGGTCGGCGAGCTGGAGAAGTTCCTGCGCTTCGGTTATCCCGAAGGCGGCGAACCGGTCACCTTCGCGAGGTACACGGGCCAGGAAAGCCCCGACGAGCGCCGCCGGATCCTCGCCGAGCCGCCGGACATCCTCCTCACCAACTACGTGATGCTCGAGCTGGTCCTCACGCGACCGGACGAGCGCAAGCACCTCGTCCGGGCAGCGCAGGGCCTCCGCTTCCTGGCGCTCGACGAGCTCCACACCTACCGCGGCCGCCAAGGCGCGGACGTCGCCATGCTGATCCGTCGCCTCCGCGACCAGTGCGCGGCCGAAGACCTGCAGATCGTCGGGACCAGCGCCACGATGGCGAGCGCCGGGACCACGGCCGAACGCAACGCCATCGTGGCCGACGTCGCCACCCGGCTGTTCGGCTCGGAGGTCACTCCCGAACGCGTCATCGGCGAGACCCTCACCCGGGCCACCACTGCGACCGCCCCGACGGCAGAACAGCTCCGCGCAGCCGTTTCGGCGGCGCAGGGCCCCGAGCAGACACGCAGGCACGCCGAGTTTGTCGATGACCCGCTCGCCGGCTGGATCGAGATGACCTTCGGTCTCGACCACGAGGCAGGAACGGATCGGCTCGTCCGCCGGGCGCCCACCACCCTCCCCGAAGCTGCTACCACCCTCGCCGAGCTGACCGGGCATCCCGAGGAGGCCTGCCGGACGGCACTGCGCCGGGTGCTCGAAGAGGGCTCCCGTGTCCGCCAGCCGGTCATCGACCGTCCGGTGTTCGCGTTCCGGCTGCACCAGTTCCTGTCCAAGGGCGACACCGTGTACGTCTCCCTGGAGCCGGAGGACACCCGGCACATCACTGGCACCTACCAGGTGACCGTTCCGGGCCACCCCGACAAGGCCTTGCTGCCGTTGGGCTTCTGCCGCGAGTGCGGTCAGGAGTACCTGGTCGTCGCGAAGGTGAAGCAGAACGGCGGCAGTGCCCTCGTCTCCCGCCGGGACGTCGACGCCAGCGGCGGGGACAGCATCACCGGCTACCTGTACGTCTCGTCCGACCTGCCGTGGCCTAACGACCCCCTGGCGACCGGGCGGCTGCCCGAGTCGTGGTTGGTCACCGACCCGGACACCGACCGGATCGAGATCCTCGACAGCAAGCGGAAGTACCTGCCGGAGAAGGTCTCCGTACTGCCGGACGGCACCTTGGACAACGCCGGTCTTGGCCTTCCCGCGTGGTTCGTGTCCACTCCGTTCGCCTTCTGCATGCGCTGCGGGGTGTCGTACGAACAGGTCCGCGGCCAGGACTTCGGCAAGCTCGCCACGCTGGACTCCGAGGGACGGTCCAGCGCCGTCACCCTGCTCAGCGCGTCCATCGTCCGGCACCTGCGCTCCGTGCCCCTCGAGGACCTCGACTCGGACGCCCGCAAGCTGCTCACGTTCGTCGACAACCGGCAAGATGCCAGCCTTCAGGCTGGACACTTCAACGACTTCGTCCAGGTCAGTCAGCTGCGGGCGGCGCTGCATGCAGCGCTGGAGAAGGCCGGCCCGGAGGGGCTGACGCACGACACCATCGCCGGTGCGGTGACCGAGTCGCTCGGCCTGCAGACCGTGGACTTCTCCGCCAACCCGCAGGCGAAGTTCAGCGCCAAGGCGGCCGCGGAGCGAGCGCTGCGCGCGGTGGTCGAGTACCAGCTGTACGTCGACCTGCAGCGGGGCTGGCGCGTGACCATGCCCAACCTCGAGCAGACCGGTCTGCTCCGGGTCGACTACCGCGACCTGAAGGAGCTGGCCGCGGACGACGAGTCGTGGACCGGCACCTATCTGCTCAACCAGATCTCCGCCGCGCACCGCGAGGAGCTGGGCCGGATCCTCCTCGACGAGCTTCGGCGCGTCCGCGCCATCGACGTCGACTGCCTCCCGGAGGAGGGGTTCGAGCGGCTGCGGAAGGAGTCCCGTCAGCAGCTCATCGAGCCGTGGGCCATGTCCGAGGACGAGCGGTTGGTCGAGGTCGGGCACGCCGCTCCGCGCCCCTCCAAGCCCGGCGGCCCGCGCGGGCGCCTGGCGCTGACCGGGCGCGGCGCGTTCGGCCGCTACCTGCGGACGGACGCAGCCGGGCTGCCGGGTGTGGTCAAGACCGAGGATGCGAGCAAGGTCATCATCGACCTGCTCCGCGTGCTCGCCGAGGCCGGCCTGCTGATCCAGTCGGACGGCCCGGACGGGTCGGAGTCTGCCTGCCGCGCGCCCGGCCAGTTCCGACCGCTGCTGCGCCACGGGAGGATCGATGAGCAGTACGTTTCGTGATCGCGGTCGCGACGGCACCCCGTCCCGTGCAGGCATTGCGACAGAAATCGATCACAGCCAAGGTGAGCCCTAGTGGCGACGCCACCGGGGCGCCGCCACGAGCGGAAGGTGCGGCGGCATGCACGCTCGATCCACCACCATCAAGGCCGACCCCGACAACCTCGACGCCGGCATCGCCTTCACACGCGACGAGGTGATGCCGGCGATCCAGCAGATCGACGGCTGCATCGGCCTCTCGATGCTCGCCGATCGCGAGAGCGGCCGCTGCATCGTCACGACGTCCTGGGCGGACGCCGACGCGATGCGCGCGGCCACCGAGGACGTCCACCCCATCCGGCTCATGCAGGCCCTCGGCGCCCAGGGCCTCGACATCCAGGAGTGGGAGATCGCCGTCCTGCACCGGGAGCGCCCGGCCGGGGACGGCGCCGGCGCCCAGGTCACCTGGGCCCGCATCCCGCCGAACCACCTGAACGAGCTGCTCGATGCCTACCGGCACAACCTGATGCCGCGGCTGCAGGAGCTGATGGGCTTCGACAGCCTCAGCATGCTCGTCGACCGGCGCACCGGTCGCACGGTCAGCGTCACCGCCTTCGAGACCCGCGACGCCCTCGCGCTGGTCCGCAAGCACGCCAGGCACCTGCGCGAGCAGTTCTCCCAGGCCATGGGCGCCCGCATCACCGACATCGCCGAGATGGACCTCGCCGTCGCCCACCTGCGCGTCCCCGAGACGGTCTGATGGACGTCGCCGCCTGAGGAGGAGCGCCAGGAGCGTCAGCCCATGGCGATCGACACCCGCGGTGCCGACCTCAAGCGCTACTTCCAGGAGGACGCCGGCGGTCCCGTGGTGATGCTCAACCCGCTACGCTTCACCGAGGGCGGCCGCGAGTCCTACGACCAGTACACCAAGGCCCTCTCCGAGACCTTCCTCCCCCGTTACGGCGGCGAGGTCGTCTACGCCGGCGACGGCGGCACGCCGCTAGTCGCCGAGCAGGGCCGCCGTCCTGCTCGTCCGCTATCCCTGCCGCTACTCGTTCAGCCGCATGGTCGCCGACCCGGACTGCCAGCAGGGCACGCACCTTCGCACTCAGGCGCTCACCGAGGCCGTGCTCCAGCCCACCACCCCCTGGTAGCGGTGACGGGCTCGGACGAGGGGACGCCGGCACGAGGCTGCCTCGCCCGAACGGCGCGTCTCGCCGCGCTGCCCGCCGCCTACGCCGGCCGCACCGCTCGGTCTCGGCAAGCGCCTCGGTGGCCGCCCCGCCGAGCTCGTCGCCGCACAGGTCCAGCAACGCATCGCCGAGCAGCTGTTCGCCACGCTTGGCCCTCTCAAGGGCGGCGCCATGAAGATGGGGCAGGCGCTCTCCGGCACGGAGGCCGCACTCCCGGAGCAGCTGGCCGGCCCCTACCGCGAGACGCCCGTCCCGTTGCAGGAGGCGGCGCTGCCCATGCCGGCCGCCCGCGTCCACGAGCAACTCACAGCGTCATTCAGTCCGCACTGGCGCGAACGATCCCGCGGCTTCGACGACCGGCCCGCCGCGGCCGCCAGCATCGGGCAGGTCCACCGCGCCACCTGTTCGGACGGCACGCCGGTGGCCGTCAAGGTCCAGCCCCCGGGCGCCGCCGAGGCGCTGGTCGCCGATCTCGGCATGCTGCGGAGGCTCTCCCCGATCGCGAAAGCGGCGGTCCCGCACCTCGAGCGGCAGGCTGGCCTGCTCGGCGCAAAGGACACCAGCCTGATCGCCTGGCTTGATCCGCCCTCTGTCAGTGGCAGCAGACAAGCTGCATCCGTACGGAGGTGGCAATGCAGCCGAACGGAGACGCGCCGTTGGACCCCCTCCTCGAACCGATCGTCGATCCGGGCCCACACCCAGGCGCGTCGACAGACGACGTCAGGGCGCGCATGTCCCGCTTGCGCCGGCGAGACAACAAGCCGGAAATCGCAGTCCGGCGGCTGCTGACAGCGGCCGGGCTGCGCTACCGGGTCGCCTACCGCATCCCGGGCCAACGGCGGCGCACGATGGACATCGCCGTACCTCGCCGAAAGCTGGCCGTCTACATCGACGGCTGCTTCTGGCACAGCTGTCCGGAGCACCTCCACCTGCCCAAGGCCAACGCGGATTGGTGGATCCGCAAGATGGAGATGAACCGGGCCCGCGATGCCGCGAGCACCGCACAGCTCGAGGCCCTCGGTTGGACCGTCTTGCGGTTCTGGGAGCACGAGCCACCGGCCGACGTGGCGGCCGCGATCCTCGATGCGGCGCGGCGGCGACCGGAGGACTCACGCGAGCAACTCAGCGAGCGAGTGCGCGCACTGCTCGACCCGGACGGCGGCCTCCGACATGCCCGAACCCGAGTTCATCACCACCCCGGCGACGAGCTCGCCCGGTTCGGACCGGACGGAAGCCACCACGCAGCCGACCCGGTCGGGTTGTTCGCCCCGTCGAGCTGCCCAGTCCTGGGCGCGAATCTCGCGAGGCAGGCGTCGAGCTGGTCGGCCTGGTGATCGTCTTGTCGGTGAACCGGGGTTCCACGCAGCCATCAGGCCATCGCCGCAAAGAGCGTTACCTCGGGCACCTCGGGACAGTTGCCGCGGCTGTGTCGGTTGGGTTGAGGTCCCCTGACTGGTTGCGCTGAGAAACCGAACCGACACATAACGCACTCGGGATGCGACAGAACGTCGCGACGGGAAGACATGAGCGCAACGAGTCGCGATCAAGGTCTGCCTCGACACGGCGCCGCCGGGGCGCCGCGAACTCGGGAGACCCGCCCATGGCCATCTCCGATCCACCCGCCCAGACGACGACCGCCGAGAGCAGGACGCTGAAGGGCTCGCTCGGCGTCGGCGCGATCATCTTGATGGTCGTCGCCGCCGCGGCGCCGCTCACCGTCGTCGCCGGGGCCGTGCCGATCGGCATCCTCGCCGGCAACGGGGCCGGCTTCCCGTCGTCCTACGTGATCAGCGCCGTCATCCTGCTGTTCTTCGCCGTCGGCTTCGTCGCGATGACCCCGCACGTGCCCCAGGCCGGTGCCTTCTACAGCTACGTCTCCAAGGGTCTCAACCGCCCGCTCGGCCTCGGCGCGGCAATGCTCGCGCTCCTCACCTACATCACCATCCAGGGCGCCGTCTTCGGCTACGTCGGCCAGGCGATCGGTGACCTGCTCGGCCGCTACGGCGTCGCCACCCCGCCCTGGTGGGTGTGGACCCTCGTCGTCGTCGCCGGCATCGGCTGGCCGGTCATGCCGACCGACTACTCCGGCTTCACGCTCAAGCCGGTCGGCTTCTTCGACCGCAACCCGGCGCTGGGCGTTCCAAAGTCGACCTCGTCGCACTGCGCCTCGTCGCCGGGCCACTGCTCGTGACGACGGCCGTCCTGACCACCCGGCCGAGTGCTGTTGCCCTCGGCCGGGTGGCCGCCGGCCTGGCGGTGGCGTCGGCGGTGGTGCACCTGCTGCTGCTCGACGCGTCGCTTGGGTCGTTGGTGATGTTCGCTATGGCGGCGGCGTGCCTGCCGTGCGCCTGGCACCTGTGGCAGAACCCGACCGGCTCGGTGTGGTGCTTCACCGCCCTGGTGGACGGCGCGATGCTCGTCCTGCACGCGCAGATGCTCGGCGGCTCAGATGGGCACGAGCACATTCACCACGCGGCCGCGCCGTCGTCGCTGATGTGGCTGGGACTGGCCCTGGTCGGTGGTCAACTGGCCCTGGCCGGAGCCGCCGTCCGCCGTCCCTGGTCCCGCACCGCGGGGAGCGCCGTTCCGGGACCTCACCACCGAGTTCCCGGGGCGGCACTGTGCCTTCTCGGCCTACAGCTGTAGGTGGACCCGCAGCGCGTCGTCGAGCTCGGACATGAGGTCGGCCGGCACCTGCCCCAGCGCGGGGCCGATGCGTTCGGCAGCCACCGAGCGGAGCTGCTCCGCCTGCGCCTTGGAATCGGTCCGCAGGCCCGTGCGCGCGGCCGGGAGGAACGTCTGGAACGGGAAGATCCGAGCGACGTTGCTGGTGACTGGGACGACCGTGACAACCCCGCGCTTCAGTCGGGCGGCCGCAACGTTGGCCCGGTCGTTGCTGACCAGGACGGCCGGCCGGCGCTTGTCCGCCTCGCTGCCGCGCACGGGATCCAGGTCGACGAGCCGGATCTCACCGCGGCGCATCTGCCATGCCGTCCGCAGCGGTCGCCTCCCACACGGTCTGCTCGCCGGAGGTCTCCCATTCCTCCCATGCCGCTGCATAGTCCTGCTCGAGATCGGCGTGCCGTAGTAGCCGGAGTGCGTGCTGGATCACCGCAGACCGTCCCTTGAGCCCCGAGTGACGGGCGTACTCGTCCAGGAGGGCAACGTCGTCCTCGGACAGGCTGACACTGAGCTTCACACCGGAATGCTACCTCGGTAGCAACCTCGTCGGCCTGGATGAGAATGCCTGTGCCGCACTGTGGTACCGGCGGGCTTACCGTGACGCCGTGAGCACCCGGATCGCCGTCCGGCTCCCCGAGGAAGTTGTGCAGTTCGTCGACCGACTGGTCGCCGAGGGCAAGGCACCGTCTCGCGCGGCCGTCGTCACCCGCGCGCTCGAACGCGAGCGACGCCGGGAGGTGTCCGCCCGGGACGCCGCCATCCTGGCCACTGGGGACGACGGCGACGACTTCGATGCGCTGGCCGAGCACGCCGCCCGGACCTCCCTTGACGACCTGGCCTGATGCGGCCCGTCCACGTCGCTCGGCTGGACGAGAGTTGCCCGGTGCTGGTGCTGACCCGCGAGCTGGTGCGCCCGCACCTGGCGCGGGCCACGGTCGCACCGCTCACCAGCACGATCCGGGCCTGTCGACCGAGGTGCCGGTCGGTCCGGACAACGGACTCGATCATCCAGCGTCGTCAGCTGCGACAACGTCGTGACCGTGCCGAAGTCGACCCTCGGCCTACAGATCGGTGAGCTCCTACGGAGCAGGAGGTCGAGCTCACCGCGGCGCTGCACGCCGCCTTAGACCTCGATGACCTCCCGCGGGGACGCTGACCCACGATCGTCAGCGACTCGACATGGCTGCGCCCCCGGCTCCTGAGGAGCAGGGGGCGCAGTCGTCGAGCTGTTAGGCGCGGGTGGCGCCGTGACCGGTGCTCTTCTCGCGGAACGTGTGCTCTTCGGTTACCTGCTGGGCGACGTTCGGCTGCCCGACCTCGTTGGCCTGCCGAGCCTCGTTCGGCTGCCGCACCTCGTTCGGCCGGTCGGCCGCATCCCGCTGGTCGACCGCATCCGCCCGACGGTCGCCGTCCCGATCGCGGTGCAGGTCGTTGGCCGACATGCCGGGCGCCAGCTTCTGCGCCTTGGCCCGCAGCTGCTCCGCGGCCGACCGGTCCGCCTCGGCACGGGCCGCGTGCTCGCGGGCCTCCTTGTCGGCCAGCGCCAGCCGCTCCTCGGCCTCGGCGCGCTCGCGCCGGGTGCGGGCCAGCTGCTCGTCGGCGAGCGCCTTCTCCTTGTCGGCGCGGGCCTGCTTGACCTGCGCCTCGCGCAGGTGCTCGCGCGCCTGCTCCTGCTTTCGGATCTTCGCCGCCTTGCTGCGCTTGGCGACCGCGAGAGCGATCAGGGCCAGCAACACGACGACGGCGATCACGATGACGACGATTGCCCACGTGGGCATGGCCGGGCCTCCTCGGTTCGGGAGTTGGTGGATTGCCCGAGCCGCGCCTCAGGAAACGGCTCGCTGAAGATCACACCCGGAATCGGCCCTGGCCACGCCGACGACTGGCTATCGTCGATGGAGTACTCGAACGTGCAACTACCGGCCGCCGGTGTCTCCGGCGGAGAAGGCGGCACGCCCCGCCACCCGGTTGCACAGAGGTCATGACGCTCCCCCAGCTCTCCGAGTCCCCGCTCGTCCGGCACGCCGGTCTCTCCTACTTCCCGCTCGCGTTCATCGCGCGGCTGCCCTTCGCGATGATGACCGTCGGCGTGCTCACCCTCGTCGTCGCCGAGCGCGGGTCGCTGACCCTGGGCGGCCTCAACTCCGCCGCCGCCGGCCTCGGGACGGCGCTCGCCGGTCCCCTGCTCGGCGCAGCGGCCGACCGCTTCGGCCAGCGCCGGACGCTCGTCCCGATCGGGCTGCTCAACGCGGCCCTGCTCGGCGCCTTCCCGTTCGTCGTCGCGAGCACCGTCCGGGACCTCGTCGTCCTCGCCCTGTCGGTGCTGATCGGCGCCTCCGCGCCGCAGGTCGCACCGATGTCGCGCACCCGCCTGGTCGCCATCATCCGCCGGGCGGTCCGCGCGGACCGCCGCGAGCGGGTGGTGAACGGGACCATGGCCTACGAGTCCGCGGCCGACGAGACGGTCTTCATCGTCGGCCCCTTCCTCGTCGGGCTGCTCGCCACCGCCATCGCCCCGTGGCTGGCCATCGCCGGCGCGTCGGTGCTGACGCTCGTGTTCGTCACCTGGTTCGCCCTGCACCCCACCGGGCGGCTCGCACCCGTCGGGCAGACGTCGAAGGCGCAGGCGCCCGTCCGCGAGCTCGCCCGGTTCCCGCTGCTCACCGTGGTCGCCGGCGCGCTCGGCATCGGCTTCTTCTTCGGCGCGACCCTCACCTCGCTCACCGGGTTCCTGGCCGACGACGGCAGCGGCGACCGGGCCGGGCTGCTCTACGGCGTGATGGGCATCGGGTCGGCCGCGCTCGCCCTCGCCTCGGCGGCGTTCCCGGCGCGGTTCAGCCTGCGGGCACGGTGGCTGGCCTTCGGGTCGCTGCTGCTCGCCGCGGCGGTCACCTACGCACTCGCGCGGTCGGTGCCGGCCCTCGTCGTCGCACTCGCGATGCTGGGCTGCGGCATCGGCCCGACCCTCGTCACCCAGTACAGCCTCGCCGCGAAGCTGAGCCCCGCCGGCCGCTCGGCGACGACCATGACGATGCTCGGCTCGGCGGTCGTTGTCGGCCAGGCCGTCGCGTCCGCGGTCACCGGCCTCGTCGTCGACCGGCTCGGCGCCGACGCCGCGCTCGCGCTCCCCGCCGTCACCGCCGCCTTCGTGGTCGCGGCCGGGATCGCCCACGCCGCGTCGGCGCACTCCGCCGAACGGCAGCCCGTCCCCGCCTGAGCCGGTCCAGCTCTGCTCGATCGGGCATGGCCAACGCCCGCCGCCGGGGTCCAGACTCGGGAATCCGAACTCCGGGGATCGACGCGGTCGCCGTCCGTCATGTCGGGCCTCGAACCGCCCGATCCGACGTCCGAGACCTCCGGGGGTGACCCCCACACCGAGGAGTCCTAGCGCACGAAGCCAGATCGAATCCTCTTCAAAGGAGAAGAGAATGCCGACGCACGACTCGCACGCGCCCGCTGACACCGACCCGGTCGAGACAGCCGGCTTCTCCAGGCGCACGTTCCTGGCGACGTCCGGCGCGGTGGTCGCCGGCATGGCGCTGGCCGGCCTGCCGACGGCCAGCGCCGCGGCCCAGGAGACCTCGGCCGACGACCTGGTGATGCTGGACGCCCTCGACCTGTCGGAGGCCATCCGGCGCCGCGACGTCTCCTGCGTCGAGGTCATGGAGACCTACCTGGCACACATCCACCGCCTCAATCCCGAGGTCAACGCGATCATCGGCATGGCGGACGACGCCGAGCTGCTGGACCAGGCGCGGGAACGGGACCGTCAGCTGCAGCGGGGCGAGTACCTCGGCTGGATGCACGGCTTCCCGCAGGCCATCAAGGACCTCGCCGACGCCGAGAGGTTCCCGTCCACCTCGGGCGGCTCCCCCGTCTACGCCGACCGCATCGCGGACTCCGACTCCCTGTTCGTCGCCCGCATCAAGGCGGCCGGCGGCATCGTGATCGGCAAGACGAACGCCCCCGAGTTCGGGCTGGGGTCGCAGAGCTACAACCCGGTCTGGGGGACGACGGGCAACGCCTACGCCCCGTCGCGGACGTCCGGTGGCAGCAGCGGAGGCGCCGCGTCGGCGCTCGGGCTGCGGATGCTCCCGGTCGCGGACGGCAGCGACTACATGGGCTCGCTCCGCAACCCGGCGGCGTTCAACAACGTCCTCGGCTTCCGGCCGTCGTGGGGGCGCGTCCCGGCCAACGGCTTCATCGCGCAGGCCTCCGTCACCGGGCCTATGGGGCGGACCGTCCGGGACGTCGCCGCGCTGCTGTCGGTGATGGCCGGCCCGAGCGACGCCGCGGCGCTGGACATCGAGGAGGACCCGGCGATCTTCCGGGCGCCGCTGGACCGGGATTTCCGGGGCACCCGGATCGCCTGGGTGGGCGACTACAACGGCCACCTGGCCACCGAGCCCGGGATCCTCGAGCTCTGCCGGGGCTCCTTCCATGCCTTCGAGAACCTGGGGGCCACCGTCGAGGAGGTGCTGCCCGACCAGGACATGGCCGCGCTCTTCGAGACCTTCATGGCGTGGCGCGGCCTGGCCCAGCTGGACCGCTACGACCTGTACAACGACCCGGCGACCCGGGCGATGCTGAAGCCGGAGCAGATCTGGGAGGTCGAGCGTGCTCTGGGCCTGAGCGCCCTCGACATCAACCGGGCGGACGACGCACGCAACGCGTGGTACGCCACCGTGCTCGAGATGTTCGAGACCTACGACTACATCCTCGCCCCGAGCGCCCAGGTGTTCCCGTTCGACAAGAACGTGCACTGGCCGACGGAGATCAACGGCCGCGCGATGGACACCTACCACCGCTGGATGGAGACCGTCGCCCCCTGGTCGCTGACCAACCTGCCGAACATGGGCATGCCGGTCGGGTTCAACGAGGCCGGGCTCCCGGCGGGGATCCAGCTCATCGGCAAGGACAACGCCGACCTGGCCGTGCTCCAGATGGCGCACGCCTACGAGCAGGAGACCCGGTGGGTCTCCTCGGTGCTGCCGCCCCTGCTCCAGGCCTGACCGGAGTCGGGTGACCGACGGCGCGCCACGGGACCGTCCAAGGCGCGTCGTCGGCCTATTGACAGGAGCGCTATCGATAGCGATGCTATCGGCATGCGCATCTCGGAGCTCGCCGCCCGCAGCGGCGTCAGTGCGGCGTCGATCAAGTGGTACGCCCGGGAGGGCCTGCTGCCGGCCGGCGAGCGCACCGGCTACAACCAGACCGAGTACGGCGAGGAGCACCTGGCCCGGCTGCACCTGATCCGGTCGCTCATCGAGGTGGGCGGCCTGTCGGTCGCGGCGGCCCGTGCGGTGCTGGCCGCTGCCGACGACCCGGACCACGCGTTCGGCGACACGCTCGGCATCGCCCAGGCATCCCTCCCCCAGGCGGCCACCCCGCCCTCAGCGGAGTCGGTGCAGCAGGTCCTCGACGTGGTCGCCGAGCGCGGATGGCAGTGGTGCGAGGACAACCCCGGCGTGCCGGCGGCCGCGGCCGTGCTCGACCGGTACCGCGCGCTGGGCCGCGGGGACCTCGCCGCCACCCTGCCCGACTACGCCCGGGCAGCGGAGATCGTCGCCGCCGCCGACCTGGACTGCATCACCAAGAACCTGGACGCCGGCCCGGCCGTCGCCACGCAGACCGTCGTCGTCGGCACCGTGCTCGGCGACGCCCTGCTCGCCGGGCTGCGCCGGATGGCCCAGGCCAACGAGACCTTCCGCCGCTTCGGACCCACCCCCGGGAGCCCGTCATGACCGTCCTCGACCGACCCTCCACCGCCGACACCCGCCCGCTGGTGACCCGGCCGGCCAACCGGCCGCTGATGACCCTCGCCGCGCTCATGGCCGTGACCGCCGTGGTCACCGCCGCGCTGGCGCTCGTCGACCCGGTGCAGATCACCGGCCGCAACGGCTGGTTCAAGCCGCTGAAGTTCGCCATCTCGATCAGCGTCTACGCGGTCACCCTGGCCTGGCTGCTCGACCGGCTGCCCGCCCGCCGGCAGCGGCTCGGCCGGATCGCGGCCTGGGTGGTCACCGTCGCCCTGCTCATCGAGATCGTCATCATCGTCGGCGCGGTCGCCGCGGGCACCACCAGCCACTTCAACGTCTCCTCCCCGCTGGCCACGACCCTGTGGTCGGTCATGGGGACGTCGATCGCGGTGGTCTGGGTGGTCACCCTGGCCCTGGCGGCCCTGCTCTGGCGCGCCGCGGACGCCGACGCCGCCCGGCGGCTGGCCATCCGGGCCGGCCTGGTCATCGGGCTGGCCGGCATGGCGGTGGCGTTCCTGATGACGTCGCCGACCGCCGAGCAGCTCGACGACTTCGCCGGAGTGGCCGGGGCGCACGCCGTCGGCGCCGCGGACGACGGCCCGGGCCTGCCCTTCCTCGGCTGGTCCACCACCGGCGGGGACCTGCGGGTGCCGCACTTCGTGGGCATGCACGCCCTGCAGGCCCTGCCGCTGCTGGTCCTCGGCCTCGAGGCCCTGGCCGGCCGGGTCCCGGCACTGCGCTACCCCCGCACCAGGTTCCGCATCGTCGCCGTCGCCTCGACCGGCTACGCCGTCGTCCTGGTGCTGCTCACCCTGCAGGCCCTGGCCGGCATCCCCGTCACCGACCCACTGGGCTTCCTGCGCTGACCACACCCGGCGACCCCCACCCCGGCCATGTTGGCCAACATGGCCGGGGTGGGGTCAGACGCCGACGTGGTTGAGCGCCTGCAGCAGCAGGGTGCTCTGGCCGTTGGCCAGCTCGGCCAGCACGGTGGGCTCCCGGACCTCCAGCGGCGAAAACCAGGTGAGCTCCAGCGCGTCCTGCTGCGGGGCGCAGTCCCCCTCCACCGGCACGATGTAGGCCAGCGACACCGCGTGCTGCCGCGGGTCGTGGAAGGGCGTCACCCCCGGCGTCGGGAAGTACTCGGCGATCGTGAACGGCTGCGGCGACGTCGGCACCCGGGGCAGCGCCAGCGGGCCGAGGTCCTTCTCCAGATGACGGAGCAGCGCCGAGCGGACCCGCTCGTGGTACAGCACCCGCCCGGACACCAGCGCCCGCTTGACCTGCCCGTCCTCACCGATGCGCAGCAGCAGGCCGACCGCGGTCACCGTGCCGTGGACGTCGACCCGGACCGGGACGGCGTCGACGTACAGGATGGGCAGCCGCTCGCGGGCGGAGTCCATCTCCTCGCGGGAGAGCCAGGCAGCGCCGGTGTTCGTCACCTCGGTCATGTGCCTTGTCTATCCGATGCCCACCGGAGTCCGACGCGCGACCGCGCCGGAAACGCCGGTGCCCCCGCCGCGGGAACGCGACGGGGGCACCGGGTGAAACAGATCAGACAGCCAGCCCCGCGCAGGAGACCGAGCAGTTCAGCCGCCAGATCGTTCGGCCCAGCGAGGCGAACAGCTCCGACCGGACCAGCCGCTGGCCGTTGGGTCCGACGAACTCCTGCGGCACGTCGACCGCGTCGTCGTCGGCCGGCGGCTCGCCGCCGCCGGGGCCCGGATCGGCCGATTCGTCGGGGTCCGCCGGCGGGGGGCCGACGGCAGCGGCGAGGTAGACCAGCCCGTCCTCCAGCACGTCGGAGGTCACCCGGTCCGGCGCGAACACGGTCACGTCGTAGGTGCCCGCCGCCATCGCCGGCGCGGTGAACACCAGCTTCGTGGTCGAGGACTGCACGACCGTGGTCCGGCCGGTGTCGCCGACCAGGACCAGGGCGCCCGCCGGGATCGCGCGTCCGGTGATCGTCACCCGGGTGCCGCCGTCCACCGAGACCCGGTAGGGGCTGATCGACGTGACCCGGAACGGCCCGGCGCCGTCGTACGGCCTGATCCCGCCGGGGACCTGCTCGGGGGCCGGCGGCGTCGACGACTCCGGCGGCGTGGACCTGACCGGCGGTGTCGAGGAGACCGGCGGCGTCGACGGGCCTGGCGCGGACGGGTCCGAGGTGTCCGTCGGGTCGGTGGGGTCCGAGGAGTCCGACGGGTCGGACGGCGTCGAGGGACCCGACGGGGTCGACGGGCCGACCGGGTCAGCGGGGGCCGGACCGGAGGGGTCCGACGGGTCCGACGGCGTCGAGGGGTTTGGACTGTCGGACGGGTCCGACGGCGTAGCGGGCCCCGAGGAGTCCGACGGGTCCGAGGGGTCGGCGGGGTCCGAGGGGTCGTTCGAGCCCGGGTTGGACGGCGCGGACGGGTTCGACGGAGTCGAGGGGCCCGACGGCGTCGATGGGCTGGACGGGTCGGAGGAGTCCGCCGGCGGCGTCGTCCCGCCGTCCGAGTCGTCCTCGTCGGCCTGCTGCGGCGGCACGCCGACCAGCAGCGGCGCGGCGGCAGCGCGGCCCACCGGCCGGCCGTCGGCCAGCATCTGGACCACCAGCACGTAACGGCCCTGCGCCAGCGCGGTCTGCGGCGTGAGCACCAGCGGGCCGACGTTGGACCGGCTGCCCAGCTGGAACGTCGCCGAGCCGGTGTCGTCGGTGGCGACGGTCGCGCCGTTCAGCGTGATCGGGTGGTCGGCCAGGGCCATGACCTCGCCGTTGAACTCCATGCCCAGCGAGAGCGTCGCGGAGTAGGCGCCGGGGTCGGTGTCGCCGTTGACGGTCACCGTGGGGGCGGCCGTGCCCGGGTCGGTCACCATGCCGGTGAACGAGTAGCTGACCTCGTCGCTCGTGCTGCCCAGCTCGGCGAGGGAGAGCCGCCCGCCGGTGACCGACCGGCCGGCGTACGCCCCGACCGGCACGGTGTCGGCGAGCAGCCGCTGCTTGAGCTCGAGCGCCGTGGCGTCGGGGAAGCGTGCCCGGTACAGCGCCACGGCCGCGGCCACCTGCGGTGCGGCGATGCTCGTGCCGCTGATCCAGTCGTAGCCGCCGTCGTTCGTGGGCGAGTAGACCCACAGGCCCGGCGCGTACAGGTCGACGGTCGAGGCGCCGTATGCGGAGAAGCTCGCCACCGTGTCGGCCGCGGTGCTCGCCCCCACCTTGATCAGGTTGTCCGCGTTCTGGCTCGCCGGGTAGAGCCGCGCGGTGTCGCGGTTGCCGCTGTCGTTGCCCGCAGCGGCGACCACGACCACGTTCTTGGACCGCGCGTAGTCGATCGCCTGAGTCAGGATCGGGATCTCCTGGTTGCCGTTGCTGATCCAGGAGGCGTTGACGACGGCGGCGCCGTGGTCGGCCGCGTACACGATGGCCTGCGCGCCGGCGACGATGTCGACCGACATCCCCGAGCCGATGACCAGCGGCATCACCGTGACGTCCGGGGCGACCCCGGCCGAGCCGACGCCGTTGCCGGCCCGCGCGGCGGCGGCGCCGGCCACGCTGGTGCCGTGGGCGTTGTTCGCCGGCCCGCCGTTGGTGACGTCGGCGGAGTTCCGGTAGAAGTTCCAGCCGTGGCAGTCGCCGGCGTAGCCGTCGGCGTCGGCGTCCGCCGGCCCGCACGGCTCGTCCGGGTCGGTCCACAGCGCACCCTGCAGGTCGGGGTGGTCGATCTGCAGCCCGCTGTCGACGACGGCGACGACGATCCCGCGACCGGTGGAGGCCTGCCAGCCGTCCGGAGCCGCGACGTCGATGCCCCGTGAGGTCGACTGGCCGAGAGCGTTGGCGCCGTTGTTCTGCAGGTTCCAGCCGTAGGAGGCCCACGCCGGGTCGGTGACGACCCCGCCGGTGACCGTGCCGCTCGCCGAGTGCGCCACCTGGACGCCGGGCAGGACGGCGCTGAGGTCCTGCGGCTCGAGGTCCTGGGTGGCGACCAGCGCGGAGCCGTCGAACAGCCGCTGGGCGCTCACCACGCCGGGGGTCGCCTGCATCTGCGCGAGCTGGGCGTCGGTCACCGCCCCGTCGGCCGGGCTGACGACCAGGCGGGTGAGCCCGTCGCCGGGGGCGCCGAAGTCGGCGGCCACGGTGATGTCGGGGGCGTCGAACGCGAGCGCGTCGATGACGGCCGCCCCGCTGAACCCGGTGGCCGCCGCCGCCACGACGGCGACCGCTCTCTTCATCCGGCGCACGCGGGACGTCGTCCCCCGTGGCTCCCCTGCTCGCCGCATCGACTGCCTCTGTTCTCGCACAGGCCCTTCTCAGGGATCCCCGTCCCATCGGCGCCAGCGGCGAGCGGCTACATGCCCCGTCGGAGGGAGATGCCCCCTGGGGGGCAGAAATGGCCACTTCTGCCCCTCGACGGGGGATGAGTTCCGCCATCCGAGGGGGTCTGGAAGGCATGGCGCGGGTTCTCTACTCGGTGACGATGTCGCTGGACGGCTTCATCGCCGGCCCCGGCGGGGACATGTCGTGGCTGCGGCCGTACCTGGGGCCCAACCCGGAGGCGGAGGCGCTGGTCGCCGACATCGGCGCGATCCTGGTCGGCGCCCGCACGTACTCCGGCGACGACCCGAACCGCGGCACCGACAAGGAGGGCGCGTTCGAGGGCGCCTGGCACGGGCCGCAGTTCGTGCTCACCCACCACCCGCCGGAGACGCCGGTCGAGGGGGTCACCTTCGTCGGGGACCTCGCCACCGCCCTCGCCGCCGCTCAGGAGGCGGCCGGCGACAAGTACGTCAACGTGCTGGGCGCCGACGTCGCCCGGCAGTGCCTGGAGGCGGGAGCGCTCGACGAGGTGCTGACCATCGTGGCGCCGGTCCTGCTCGGCGACGGCACCCGGCTCTTCGAGCAGTCCGGCGGGCGGCAGGTGCCGCTCGAGCCGGTCCGGGTCACCGAGCTCCCGCACGCGACCAACCTGTGGTTCCGCGTGCTGCGCTGAGCCCGTACCGGTCGGCGCGCCGGCTGCCGATGAGGAGCTCATGGGTCTCAGGGGCAGTGTCGCCCGGCGCGGCGACGAGCAGTCGGACGGCGGAGAGCTCGAGGGCTGGATCTCAGACCTGGCCGGCGGCGAGACGTCCGTCCGGCGGCTGCGCAGACGGCTGGACGAGCAGCGCGAGACCACCGAGGGCGGGTGCACCTCGTGCGGCTGCGCCGGCGACGATCACCTGGCGCAGCAACCGGCCTGAGCCCCGGCGGCTAGTGCGCCTCGGCCTTGCGGGCGCTCTTGTCCTTGCGCCGGTGCACGGTGAGGTTCAGGACCAGCACGATCAGTGCGCCGACGACGAGCCCGATGAGCGCGCTGGCGAACGTGTTGACCAGCCAGCCGACGAGCCCGCCGAGGGCTCCGGTGGCCTCGTGCGCCGCCTCCTCGAGGTGGTGCACGACGCTGTAGAGGCCGTGCCAGCCGAGGTCGTCGGTGCCCACCAGCAGGATGTGGCCGCCGACCCACAGCATGGCGGCGGTGCCGACGACGGTGAGGACGCTCAGCAGCTTCGGCATCCCCTTGACCAGCCCGCGGCCGAACGACGCCACGCCCTTGCCCTGGCGCTCGGCCAGGTTCAGCCCGACGTCGTCCATCTTCACGATGAGCCCGACGACGCCGTACACCAGGACGGTGATGCCGAGCGCGACGACCACGAGGATGATCGCCCGCGACCAGAACCCCTCGTCGGCCACCTCGTTCAGTGAGATGACCATGATCTCCGCGGACAGGATGAAGTCGGTGCGGACGGCCCCGGACACGATGGTGTTCTCGTCGGGGGCCTTCTCCTCCCCGCCGGCGTGGGCCTCGTGGTGGGGGCGCAGCTTGTGCCACACCTTCTCCGCGCCCTCGTAGCTCAGGTAGGCGCCGCCGACCATGAGGATCGGGGTGAGCAGCCAGGGCAGGAACTGGCTGAGCAGCAGGATCGCGGGCAGGATGATCAGCAACTTGTTGCGCAGCGATCCCTTGGCGATGCGCCGGATGATCGGCAGCTCGCGCTCGGCGGCCAGGCCGTGCACGTACTGCGGGGTGACGGCGGTGTCGTCGACGACGACCCCGGCGGCCTTCGCGCTGGCCCGTCCGGCGGCGGCCCCGATGTCATCGACGGACGCGGCGGCTGTCTTCGCCAGCAACGCCACGTCGTCGAGCAGAGCTACGAGTCCACCGGCCAAGGCAGGTCCTTCCGATCGGTCGACACGGGCGTGCCGCCCACGATGGTGGTCGATCCTGCCGCACCGCGCGCGGGCGCCGCGGCAGGCGTCCCCGGCGGTGGTACCCGGCCGGGCGCACGCCTACCTCGATCGGGGCCCACAACGTCCGACCCGCGGGACGGGGCCGTGCGCCGCCCGGCCGACGCGGCGAGCCGGCGCCGGCCGAGGGATCAACGACGGGTGGTGGTGGTCCCGTCGTTCCCGTCGCGGGGCAGGTCCTCCGCCGGTCCGGCGTCGTGCCGACCGGCACGGTCCGCGTCCCGGTGCGTCACGCCGGGCGCGAGCTTCTCGGCCTTGGCCCGCAGCTGCTCGGCCGCGGACCGGTTGCCCTCGGCCTGGCCGACCCGGTCCCGGGCCTCCTGCTCGGTCTGGGCCAGCCGCTCCTCGACCTCGGCGCGCTCCCGCCGGGCCCGGGCGACCTGCTCCTCGGCGAGGGCCTGGTCCTTGTCGGCCTGCGCCTGGCGGACCTGCGCGTCCTGCAGGTGCTCGCGCGCCTGCTCCTGCTTGCGGGCCTTGCCGGCGCCGCCGCGCCGGGCGGCCATCAGGGCGGCCAGCGCCAGCAGGACCACGACGACGACGATCAGGACGATCACCCAGGTCTCCATCGAGACTCCTCCCGCGCGGGCCGCACGGGACCCTGCGCTGCTGCTGAGTGTCCCCCTGAACAGGCAGCTCAGCGGCTCGGTCCGCGCGCCATTCCGCGCAACGGTGTGCGCTGAGGCCGGGTGACACTCGTCGCAACCCGGCCCCAGCGCACACCGTCGGCGCCTGCGCCACGGTCAGGTCTGCCACCATCCGGCACCACGACCGGCGGACGGCGAGGAGCGCGCGGTGGAGCAGACGGACGTTCCCGCGGGAACGCGCAGCGAGAGCGACCGGCGGCGGCTGTCCATGACGGTGCTGATGACACCGGACATGGCCAACTTCGCCGGCAACGTGCACGGCGGGCAACTGCTCAAGCTCCTGGACCAGGTCGCCTACACCTGCGCCAGCCGGTACTCCCGGCACTACGCGGTCACGCTCTCGGTCGACCAGGTCGTCTTCCGCGAGGCCATCCACGTCGGTGAGCTGGTCACCTTCCAGGCGAGCGTCAACTACACCGGTCGGACGTCGATGGAGATCGGCATCCGGGTCACCACCGAGGACCTGGTCGACCTGCGGGTGCGGCACACCAACAGCTGCTACTTCACGATGGTGGCGCTCGACCAGGACCGCCGTCCGGTCGAGGTGCCGCCGCTCGTGCCGGACACCCCCGAGCAGCAGCGCCGGCACGCCGCCGCCATCCGCCGCCGGGAGCTCCGCCGCGAGATCGAGCTGCGCACCGCGGAGATCCGCCAGGGCGGCGACTGACCGGCCTGAACGCAGAACGGGGGCCGCAGCAGTGCTGCGGCCCCCGTTCTGTCCGGACTACTTGCCGGTGTTGACGAACTGGATGCACTGCCCCTGGTTGCGGAAGCCGGGGTCCAGGTCCTTCCAGCCACCGCTCTTGCAGTCCTCCGCGGCCAGCGGCGCCACGTACGTGACCTCGCCGGCCGCCGGGCCACGCTGGTCCCAGGCCGTCATGTTCCCGTTGGCGGCGGACAGCGTCGCCATGCTCGGGTAGCGGGAGGACGCCGTCCCCTCGAAGACCACGAAGCTCCACTCGCTGCGCGCCTCCGGGTCGCCGGCGGAGTTGCCGGTGAACGTGAACGCGGCGTTGTCGATCAGGAAGTCGCCCTTGGTGTCGTGGAGCGTGTTCCCGGCGATCAGCCCGGTGCCGTTGGGGTTGAGGTAGGCCCCCGACCGCAGCGAGTGGATGGTGTTGCCGCTGGCGTTCAGCCCGCTGATCCCGCCCGCCGTCACGAAGCCGCGGTTGCCCACCCAGCCGCTCATCGGCAGGGCCTGGCGCGGCCCGTGGATCGTGTTGTCCGACAGCGTCACGTCGTCGGCCCCGACGTAGACGAACTCGGCGGGCTTCGGGGTGTCGCTGGTGATCTCCAGGCCCGTCAGCGTGGCCCCGGCGCCGGTGATCCGGAAGGTGACCGCGGAGCCGGTCTGGACGACCCTGGCGCCGGGCGCGCCGCTGACGGTGACGTCCTCGGCGATCGTCGTGGTCCCGTCGACGGTCACCGTGCCGACGACCTGGACGGTGTCTCCCGGATCCGCGGCGCCGAGCGCCGACGCGAGGGTCGTGTGGTCACAGCTGCCGGTGGCTGGGGCGCAGACGGTGACCGTGCGGGCCTCCGCGGCGACGGCCGGGGAGACGGCACCGCCGACGGCGACAGCACCGGCGGTCAGGGCGACGGCCAGGAGGGCGGCGCGCGTGTTCTTCATGTCAGCAGGTCCTTTGACGTCAGTAGGGAGAAGGGCAGGTCAGCGGTCGGCGAGCTCGACGTCCTCGGCCGGGCGGGGGGCGGGCAGGCGGGGACGGTCGGCGTCCGTCGCGGTGCCGATCATCAGCGCCTCGAGCTCACCGGTGTCCAGGGTCGGCTCGGCGACCGGCTCCGGGGCGACCTCCCGGTTGGGCCGGATGACGTCGCCGACGATCCGGGCGATCCGGGACCGCCGGCGCCGGGCCCGGCGCTCGGCCCGGCGCGCCGCCTCCTCGCGGGCGGCGTTCTCCCGGTCGACGATCTCCCGCGCCATCCGGTCGGTCTCCGCGGCGACCAGCAGGTCGGCGCGGGCCTGCTGCGCCCGGATCCGCCCCTGCGAGCGGATCTGCTCGGACAGCACCTCCTCGTCGTCCCGTGCCGTGACCAGCCGGTCGTAGGCGGCGGGCTCGCCGAGGGTGAGCAGCACCTTCACCAGCACCGGCAGGATCTCGACGCTCAGGAACAGCAGGAAGAGCATGAGGTGCGCGGTGGCCACCATCGGCCGGTCCTCGGACAGCCGGCTCATCGCCTCGAGCCGGGCGAGGATGCCGTCGCTCTCCGAGTTCTGCGCCTCGAAGGCCGCCTGCTCGGCGGTCCGCGCGTCGGTCAGCCGGGCGAGCGCGGCGGAGTCGGTGGCCAGGTCGGCCTCGGCCAGGGCGACCGCGCGGGCGTCGGCGCTGGCGGCGTCCTGGTCGGCGGTGGCGCGCGCCTGCCGCAGGGTGGCGTCGGCGGAGTCCAGCGCGGCCTTGGCCGCATCGCGGACCGCCGACTGCTCGGCGGCGGCGGCCGCGGCCGCGAAGTACGCGTCGCCGGTGCCCTCCCGGCCGGAGCCGCAGCTGCCGTCCAGCTCGCACTGGGCCTTGGCCTGCAGCTCGGTGAACCGGGCCAGGGCCGCGTCGTAGGCGGTCTGCTTCGCGTCCCGCTCGGCCTGCGCCCCCACGACGGCCGGGTCGGCGTTCGGGTCGGTGCTGCCGCCGCCGGCGATCACGGCCTGCTCCTCGGCCACGCGCTCGCGCAGCGCCGGGATCGGCGCGTACCGCTCGTCGGCGTCCAGGCCGGCGGCGAACTCCGCCGCGGCCTCGGCCTGCATCGTCACGATCGTCGCGTCGATCTCCTTGTCGAAGACCTGCAGCGTCAGCGGCGTGGAGATGACCGTGCCCAGCACCGCGGCCAGGGCGACCCGCGGCAGGGCCATGGCCAGCGTGCGCTGCCAGGACACCTGGTGCCCCATCCCGACCAGCAGCATCCGGTCCAGGTTGAGGATCACCAGCCCCCAGCCCAGGCCGATCAGCACCGCGAACGCCCACCAGGCGCCCAGGGCCATGTGGACGGCGAACGCCGCTGACAGCGCCGCCAGGGCACCGGTGCTCACCAGGACGCCGCCGAGCGCGACGTGCCGCGCCCGGGCGCCGGGGGCGACCGAGAGCAAGTCGAGCCGGGCGCCGGCCAGCACGGCCAGCCGGTCGCCGGTACGGGTGCGGCTTCGCACGGGGCAGTTCCTTCCGCCGGGGATCTCCCGACCGTCATCGGCCGCCGGGAGCCCATCCGGTACCGCCGGACGACGGAGCGCCGCCGCACACCGGGTCGACTCGTGCGTGCGCGCCGGGCTGCACACGGTCGGTACGCGCCGCACCCGCCATCCCGGACGCCGAGTCCGTTCCCCCACCGCCCCGGCGCGAGGACGCTGACCGTGCGGCGATGCCGCCGGGGCATCGCCAGGGAGGAGCACTGGCATGTACGCGAGGACGACAACCGTCCGCGGCGACCCGCGTGCGATGGACGAGGGGATCGCCTTCTGCCGCGACGAGGTCTGGCCCACCGTGCAGGGCATGAGCGGCTGCGTGGGCATGTCGATGCTCGCCGACCGCGAGGGCGGCCGGTGCATCGTGACGACCGCGTGGGCCAGCGACGAGGCCATGGCCGCGAGCGCGGAGATGGTGAAGGAGATCCGCAGCCGGGCGGCCGAGGCGCTGCGGGCCGACGCGGTCGACGTCGAGGACTGGCAGATCGCGATCCTGCACCGCATCCGGCCGGCCGGGGACGGCGCGTGCGTCCGGGCGACCTGGGTGGACACGATGCCCGGCGAGGCCGACCAGATGATCGACGCCTTCCGGATGGCGCTGATGCCCCGCCTGGAGGAGCTGCCCGGTTTCTGCAGCGTCAGCCTGATGATCGACCGGATGCGCAACCGCGGGGTCTCGGCGGTCACCTACGAGAGCCGGGAGGCGATGGAGCGCACCCGCGACGCGGGCACCTCACTGCGCGAGGAGTTCGCGCAGCACATGGGCGCGACCATCACCGAGGTCGCCGAGTTCGAGCTGGTGATGGCCCATCTGCACGTCCCCGAGATGGCCTGAGGACCCGGTGGGGCTCCCGGCACCGGGAGCCCCATCCGGCGATCAGGCCGGGCGCCGCCAGCCGAGGGCCGGGCCGAGGTGGGTCGCCATGTCGGTGAGGATCTGCACGTAGTCCTCGGCCTCGAAGCTGAACGGCAGCGCGAACACCACCTCGGCCACCTCCCGGAAGCCGGCGTGCGCGTACAGCCGCTCGGCGATCTGCTCGGAGGTGCCGAGCAGGTCCTCGGCGAACAGCAGCCGGGCCGGGCCCTGCGGAGCCCGGGTCCGCGGGGTGCGCGCCTCGACGTAGGCCGCGTACTTCTCCCGCTGGGCCGGCGATGCCGAGTCGGTGGGGATGACGACCAGGCCCTGCGACACCCGGCCGGCCGGGTTGGCCTCCTTGTAGCCCTGCACCTGCGCGGCCTGGATACCGGCGAAGTCCCCCTCACCCCCCTCGGCCTTGACCACGCTCGAGGTCAGGAAGTTCAGCCCGTTCTCCCCCGCCCACTGCGCCGAGCGCAGGCTCCCGCCGCCGTACCAGGTGCGGTCCGCGAGCCCCGGCGAGTACGGCTGCACCCGGTCCGACCACTCCTCCACGACACCCTCCCGCCCGCTGAACGGGGACGCGGACTCGCCGCGGAGGAACCGCATCAGCCGCAGCACCCGCTCGTAGCTGAAGTCCTCGGCGTAGGCGGTGTCCGGGTAGAGGGCGTCCCGGACGTCGTCCCACCGCATCGGCGGGCCGACGCTGACCCCGGGGTTGAGCCGGCCGCCGCTGAGCACGTCGACGGTCGCGAGGTCCTCCGCGAGCCGCAGCGGGTTCTCCCAGCCCAGCGGGATGACCGCGGTGCCCAGCTCGATCCGCCGGGTGCGCTGCGTGGCGGCGGCCAGGACGGCGACCGGCGAGGAGATGCCGTACTGGAAGTGGCGGTCCCGCAGCCACGCGCTGTCGAAGCCGAGCTGCTCGCCGAGCTCGATCACCTGCAGCGTCGTCTCGTGCCCGGCGGCGGGGTCCGCCTCGTCGAACAGGCCGATGGTCAGGAACCCCATCCTCTCCAGCGGCGTCCCGGGCTGCGGCATGGAGCGACCCTAGGAACCCCTCGGCAGCACCTGCCAATCGGGACCCGCCGTCGTGGGAGGACACGCGCGCGCGCCCGCCCGGCCGCCGAGCGCGCCGGAGCAGAAGCTTGTCCCTCCGGACCCACCAGTACCAGGAGCTGACATGCGCCCCCGCAGTACCGCCGCCGTCGTCGTCCTCTGCGCAGGCCTGTCGGTCCCCCTGGCCGGCACCGCCGGCGCCGCCGACCTCGACTGCGAGGACTTCGCGACCCAGGCGCAGGCGCAGGCCGTCCTCGTCGCGGACCCCGACGACCCCAACCGCCTCGACGCCGACGACGACGGCCGGGCCTGCGACGACCACGTCTACGTGGCCGCCGCGGTCAGCGCGACGGCCTCCCCCTCGCCCGCCGGCAGCCAGGTGGCCACCCGCCCGGCCGGCGCGGTCGCCGCCGGTGACGGCAGCACCGCCCCCGACGAGGGCAGCTCCCTGCCCTACGTCCTGGGCGGTCTGGCCTTCGCCGGCGCCGGCGCCGCCGCCGTGGCCGCCCGACGCAGCTCCCGGACCTCTGCCTGACGGCGGTGAGCACACCGCACCATCCACCGGACGGCCCGGTACGGATCACCGGGACCTATCCCCCACCGCTGACCCCGACCGCGGCTCCCCGTGCGCGGCACCGCGCTCCCCGCGGGGCACGCCCGCGCGCCGCGCGCCCCTGGGCGATGACGTCGGCCGCGCTGGCGGCGGCCGGCCTGCTCGCCGTGCTCCCGTTCCCGAGGCAGGGACCGGCGGCTCCGCCGGCCGAGGTCGCCGCCGCGGCCGAAGCGCCGGCCGGCAACCGGCTCCCGCTGGCACTGCCGGTGTACCCGACGCCGGGAGCGGTGCAGCTGCCGCCGAGCGATCCGGTGCGGGTGCGGATCCCAGCCCTCGGCACCACCTCGCCCGTGGTCGAGCTCGGCCTGGACGGCGACGGCGCCATGGAGGTGCCGCCCGCCGCGGACCCGGTCGGCTGGTACACCGGCAGCCCCACCCCCGGGGAGCTCGGACCGGCCGTCCTCGCCGGGCACGTCGACTGGGCCGGGGAGCCCGGCGCCTTCGCCGGACTCGCCCGGCTGCTGCCCGGCGAGCCGGTCGTGGTCGAGCGCGCCGACGGCTCGGTCGCGACGTTCACGGTCGACCGGGTCGAGGAGCACGCCAAGGACGACTTCCCGGCCGACCGGGTCTACGGCGACCTCGACCACGCCGGGCTGCGGCTCATCACCTGTGGCGGCGACTTCGACCGGGACGGCGGCGACTACCCGGACAACGTCATCGTGTTCGCCTCCCTGACCTCGACCTCCTGACCCGGGGCGGTCCCCAGGGGCAGAAGTGGCCACTTCTGCCCCTGAGGCGGGCGCGGATCCAGTTACGCGTGGGTCACGTTCAGCGCCACCCGGTTGCGGACGATCTCGTCCGCTACTTAGCGTGCCCAGGCGTGGACCGCACGGTCCGCGCACTGGTCGCCGTCCATCCGGTGCCTCGGGGGGACCGGGCGGGCGGCGACCCCTCTGACCGGGAGATCCATGCCCGCAAGTACTTGAGGTTTCAAGCTCTCGGGCTACGCTGAGGACCATGCAGCAGCACCCGTTCCAGGCCCACCTCGACCGGGTCGCCGCCCTGGAGGCCGCCGATCCGCAGCGGGGGTGGACGCCGGCCGACGGCGCGCTGCCCAGCCTGTACCTCAGCCACGGCGCCCCACCCACCTTCGAGGACGCCGGGTGGATGACCCAGCTGCACACCTGGGCGCGCTCGCTGCCCGAGCCGCGGGCCATCCTCATCGTCAGCGCGCACTGGGAGTCCGCGCCGCTGTCGATCAGCAGCACCATCGCCGGCACCGAGCTCGTCTACGACTTCGGCGGCTTCCACCCGATGTACCACCGGATGCGCTACGACACCCCGCCCGCCGAGGAGCTGGCCCAGCTGGTCGTCTCGGTGCTGCCCGACGGCGAGGAGGTGCACGAGCACCGCAGCCGCGGGCTGGACCACGGCGCCTGGGTCCCGCTCAAGGTGATGTACCCCGACGCCGACGTCCCGGTGCTGCAGCTGTCGCTGCCCACGCACGACGCCTCGAGGCTGCTGGCCCTGGGCCGCCGGCTGCGCGCGCTCCGGGAGCACGGCGTGCTGGTGATCGGCAGCGGGTTCATGACCCACGGGCTGCCGTTCCTGACCCGGGAGATGTTCACCGGCAACGTCGTCCCCGGCTGGTCGGCCGACTTCGACGCCTGGGCCGCCGACGCCCTCGCCCGGGGGGACGTCGACGAGCTGGCCGCCTTCGCGACCCGGGCGCCGGGCATGCCGTACTCGCACCCGACCGTCGAGCACTTCACGCCGCTGTTCGTCACCCTCGGCGCGGCCACCGACCCGGAGGCGCCGGTGACCACCGCGATCGAGGGCTACGCGATGGGCCTGTCCAAGCGGTCGTTCCAGGCCGCCTGACCCGCCCGGCTCACCCGACGAAGGCCGAGTCCCCGCCGGGGGCGCCGTCGCCGGCCGGTGCGGCCGCGGTCCCCGTGACCTGGGCCAGCCCCTTCCGCATGTCCGCCAGGTCCATGCACGGCGAGACCGTCACCCGGGCGTTGGCGCCCTGGAACAGCGGCTCGCAGACGGCCGGCAGCTGCGCCGCATCGGTCATGTCGAACACGATGAAGCACGCCCGCTGACCGTCCTCCCCGGCGAAGTAGGCGGCCTCCGGGCGGAGCTGCTCGACCATCTGCCCGATCACCTGGGCGATCGAGCCGTCGCGGATCGCGGCGTTCCCCGACGGGGTGTCGACGACGGCCTTCAGCATCATGCGCATGGCAGCCTCCCCAGCTGGATGAGGACGTCCAGCGTCGTCCCCCGCCCGGACGTCGACAAGGCCGGCCGTCCCCGCCCGGGCGGGGCCCGCGCGTGCGGACGGTCAGTCGTCGGCCGGGGACGATCCGGCACCCAGGAGCGTGCGGGTCATCGCGTTGCGGGTGTCCAGCAGCTCGTCCAGTGCGGCGGTGAGGTCGGCCGCGGCGAGCGCCGCCGAGGTCCCGACCGGGACTCGCCCGGGCACCGGTCGTTCGCGGGACGCGCGCGACGACGGGGCGCGGTCGTGGGATCGTCGTACCCGGCAGCCGGGTCGGCCGGTGCCGGTCGGGGAGCGTGATGCAGCCGCAGGACGGGGCCATCGGAGGCCGTTACGAGCTCGCCTCCCTCATCGCCACGGGTGGCATGGGGCAGGTCTGGCGTGCCCGCGACCGGGTGCTCAACCGGGACGTCGCGGTCAAGGTGCTGCGCACCGAGTTCACCGGTGACCCCACCTTCCTCGCCCGCTTCCGCGCCGAGGCGCAGCACTCGGCGGGGCTGATCCACCCCCACATCGCCACGCTCTTCGACTACGGCGAGGTGCCGGCCGAGCAGTCCGCCTCCGGCGACCACCTGGCCTACCTGGTGATGGAGCTGGTGCGCGGGGAGTCGCTGTCGTCGCTGCTGCGCCGCGAGCAGCGGCTCAGCCCGGAGCGGACCCTGCAGATCCTGCGGCAGACCGCCGACGGGCTGGCCGCCGCGCACGCCGCGGGCGTCGTCCACCGGGACGTCAAGCCGGGCAACGTGCTGCTCACCGAGGACGGCTCGGTGAAGATCACCGACTTCGGGGTCGCGTCCTCCGCCGCCAGCGTGCCGCTCACCCTCACCGGCCAGGTGGTCGGCACCGCGCACTACCTCTCCCCCGAGCAGGCCAAGGGCGGGAAGGCCGGCCCGGCGAGCGACGTCTACGCCCTGGGCCTGGTGGCCTACGAGTGCCTGGCCGGCCGGCGCGCGTTCGAGGGCGAGAGCTCCGTCCAGGTGGCGCTCATGCACATCCGGGAGGTGCCGCCGCCGCTGCCGCCCGACGTCCCCGTCGACGTCCGGGCGCTCGTCGAGCACGCGACGGCCAAGGACCCGGCCGTGCGCATCCCCGACGGCGCGGCGCTGCGCGACGCCGTGGACGCGCTGCTGTCCCGCGAACCGGGCACCGCCCGGCAGGCCGCGGTCACGCCGGTCACGCCCCCGACAGCGGTCGCCCCGCCCCCGGCCGCCGGGCCCGGCACGTCGCCGATGCCGGCCACCCGCGTCCTGCCGCTGCCGGAGTCCGACGCCTCGCCGCTCGACGAGGTCGCCCCCGGCGGCGACGGGCAGCCGACCAGGCGCCGGCCGCGGTGGCTGGTGCCCGTGCTGCTCGGCCTGCTGCTCGTGGCCGGTCTCGTGGTCGGCGGGGTCCAGCTGCTCGGCAGCCCGTCGGAGCCCGCGGCCTCCCGGGCCGATCCGACTCCGGCGCCGACCACCTCGGCGGCGCCCTCCCCCACCGTGCAGCTGGTCACCCTCACCGCCGCGGACTTCGTCGGGCGCCCGCTGACCGACGTCCAGGCCGGGCTCACCGCGCTGGGCTTCGCGGTCACCCCGAAGCCGTTGCAGACCGCCGACGTCCCCGACGGCCAGGTCATCGCCGTCGACCCGACCGGCCCGCTGCCCCGCGGCACCGCGGTGACGGTGACCCACGCGGTGACCCCGCCGCCTCCGCCGACGCCCACCCAGGCACCGGAGACCACCGCCGAGCCCACCGACGAGAACGGGGACGACGGCGGCAACGGGGACGGCGACGGCGTGCCGGACCGGGACGACGAGGACGGCGACCGGGACCGGGACCGCGACCGGGACCGAGACCGGGACCGGGACCGCGACCGGGACCGCGACGGCTGACCCCGATCCCCGTCGCGTGGCAGGACGGGCCCGTCTCGGTGACCCTTGACCTGCCCTGGAGGCCGGCGGTGGCCCGGGGCAGGAGCGTCCGGGAGGCCCGATGACCGCGCGTGAACCGAAGGAGATGGCCCAGGCGGCCGTCGAGACCGGCGCGAAGAAGACCCACCGCACCTGGGACAAGGTGCTCGTCAGTGCGTTCCTGGCCGGCGCCTACATCGCCTTCGGCGCGCTGGTGGCGGTCACCGTCTCCTCCGGCCTGTCGCCCGAGCGGTGGGGCACGCTGCCCACGCTGTTCATGGGCGCGGCCTTCACCCTCGGGCTCGTGCTGGTGCTCATCGCCGGCTCGGACCTCGCGACCGGCAACATGATGCTCGTCCCGCTGAGCGCGATGCGCGGCCGGATCGGGGTGGGCGACGTCGTCCAGAACCTGACGCTGGTGCTGCTCGGCAACCTGCTCGGCTCGCTGTTCGTCGCCTACTTCCTCGCCGTGCAGACCGGCGTGATCGGGCAGGCCGGGGACGCCGGCAGCCCCGGCCTGATCTACGAGCGGCTCGCGTCGATCGCGGAGGCGAAGGGGCTGCACGAGACGCCGTGGCAGGTGTTCCTGCGCGGCGTCGGCTGCAACTGGCTGGTGTGCCTCGCGGTGTGGATGTCGCTGGCCGCCAAGGACGTCTCCGGCAAGGTGCTGGCGGTCTTCTTCCCGATCATGGCCTTCGTCGCGATGGGCTTCGACCACGTCGTCGCCAACATGTTCTTCCTGCCCGCGGCGATCTTCGTCGGCGTCCCGGACGTCGGCTGGGGCGAGACGCTGGTCAACTGGCTGCTCGCGGGCGTCGGGAACCTGGTCGGCGCGGTCGTCTTCGTGGCGACGTCCTACTGGTACCTGTTCCTGCGCGACGAGCCGAAGCAGCCCGCGACCGTGGAGGCCCCGGACGCCGAACGCGCCTGAGCCAGTCGTCAGGCCGGCGCGGCCGTCGGCAGGCTGGAGTTCCAGATCTCCGTGTCGAACAGCCAGCTCCCATCGGCCTGCCGCCGGTGGACGACCACGTACTTGCCCTGGTCGACCACCGTCTGGTCGATCCGCATCTCGTACCGCCCCTCCTCGACGGCCACCTCGCCGTGCTCCTCGAGCGACACCGTCTGCACCCGGGCCGACGTGATGCCGGCGTCCAGGACGCTTTGCCAGTACTGCTGGATCGACCGTCCGGTCAGCACGTCCGACCCCGGCGGCAGCACCCGCGCGGAGGGACCGTAGACCGCGGCGACCAGGGCCGCGTCGGACTTCAAGATGCCCTGTTCCATGGTGGCGTTGAGGGCGTCGATGTCGCTGCGGGTCATGGTCTGCCTCCTCGTCGAAGGAGGTCGAGGCTGCGCGCGCCGGGCACCGCCGTCAATGACCCGCGGCCGCATCTGTTGTGCACCTGATGTCGCCTCCCCGCCCGGCAAGCGACCACCAGCGCACAACGGCGCGGAGGCCCGAGAGGACGTCGTTCCCCGGCGACCACGCTGCGGGAGGCGCCGAGGTCGGTCAGGGTGGAGCCGTGAGCACCTCGGAATCCGGCTCCGGCTACGTCAACGACGGGCAGGAGTACAAGCGCGACCAGAACTACCTCACCGACCGGATCACCGCGGACGGGTCCAGCGGCTGGCCGGTCGAGCCCGACCGGTACCGGCTTGTCGTCGCGCGGGCCTGCCCGTGGGCCAACCGGGCGACCATCGTCCGCCGGCTGCTCGGCCTCGAGCCGGTCATCTCGATGGGCATCTGCGGCCCCACCCACGACGAGCGCAGCTGGACCTTCGACCTGGACCCGGACGGCCGCGACCCGGTGCTCGGCTACGAACGGCTGCAGGAGGCGTTCCTCGCCCGGGACCCGGAGTACTCCCGGGGCATCACGGTGCCGGCGATGGTCGACGTCCCCACCGGGGCCGTGGTCACCAACGACTTCAAGCAGATGACGCTGGACCTCTCCACCGAGTGGACGGCGTACCACCGCGACGGCGCGCCCGACCTCTACCCGGAGCACCTGCGGGACGAGATGGACCAGCTCATCGACAAGGTCTTCACCGAGGTCAACAACGGTGTGTACCGCTGCGGGTTCGCCGGCTCCCAGCGCGCCTACGACCGGGCCTACCAGCGGCTGTGGACGGCGCTGGACTGGCTGGAGGAGCGGCTCACCGACCAGCGGTACCTGATGGGCGACACGATCACCGAGGCCGACGTCCGGCTGTTCACCACCCTCGCCCGGTTCGACGCCGTCTACCACGGCCACTTCAAGTGCAACCGGCAGAAGCTGTCGGAGATGCCGGCGCTGTGGGCGTACGCCCGCGACCTGTTCCAGACCCCCGGGTTCGGTGACACCACCGACTTCCCGCAGATCAAGGAGCACTACTACGTGGTGCACGCCGACATCAACCCGACCCAGGTCGTCCCCCTGGGACCGGACACGTCGAACTGGCTGACCCCGCACCACCGCGAGGAGCTCGGCGGCAGCCCGTTCGGCGACGGCACCCCGCCGGGGGCGGTCGCGCCCGGCGAGGAGGTCGACCCCGAGCACGGCGCGGGCGGCATCGGCCACCGCCGGACCGTGCGGGCGGTGGCCGCGCGGGGCTGACCGTCAGCCGCGGCCGGGCCGCCAGGCCGGGTCGCGGCCGGTCTGGCCCAGCAGCCGGTCGAGGGCAGGGGCGTCGGGCGGCACCGGGACGGCGGGCCCGAACAGGCCGCCGTCCTCGTCGGCCGGCAGGCTCGTGCGGTCGCCCACCAGCTCCTGGCACGCCGCCACGCCGGCCGGGTCGGCGCGGAAGGTCTGGCCGGTGGCGACCGCGAGATCCCAGCCGTGCACCAGCAGCTCGTCCAGCGCCACCACCGCCATGACCGGGGCCGGCAGCTCCACACCCCCGGCCTCGGCCGCCCCCTGCCAGGCGGCCGGCTCCCGCCAGGCGGCGACCAGCTCGTCGAGCTGGCGCGGCACACGGTCGCGCCAGTCGGCGGGCAGGGTGTCGGCCGCGGCCTGCGGAGGGCCGGGCAGCGGCCGCTTCTCCGCGGCGCACCGGAACGCGTACGTCAGGCCCACCACGTGGTCGAGCAGCCAGGCCACGGGGGTGCCGGCGCACGGGGTCGGGGCGTCGAGCTGGTCGTCGCGGATCCCGGCCACCACGCGGGCCAGCTCGGCGGCCTGGGGGGCGAGGTCGAGGGTCGTCGTCGTCATGGGAGCACGACCGGCCGGGTGCGCCGGACTCATCGGTCGGCGGGCATTGCACCCGCGCAGGAGGCGCTCGCACGCTGGGAGCAGCGCAGCCGGCAAGCGCACACCCGAGGGGGACCCATGTCGACGTCCACGTCCCGGCGCTCCCGCGGACTCCCCACCACGCTGGCGGCGATCCTGGCCGGCCTGGTCCTGCTGTCCTCCTGCACGGCGTCCGGCGGGGACGAGGACCGCGCCCGCAGCGTCATCTTCGTCAACGGCGACGGCATGGCGGCCGCGCACCGCGAGGCCGGCCGGCTGGACCAGGAGGGCTTCGACGGGCAGCTGGCCATGGACTCCCTGCCGGTCTCCGGGCTCCAGACCACCGACCCGCGCGACCCGCTGGAGACGGTGACCGACTCCGCCGCCGGGGCCAGCGCCTGGGCCACCGGGGTGAAGACGTTCAACGGCGGGGTCAGCGTCGACGTCGACGGCAACCCGCTGCCCACCATCGGCGCGCAGGCGGCCGGGGCGGGACTCGCCACCGGCCTGGTGACGACGGCGCAGGTCACCGACGCCACGCCGGCCGCCTTCTTCAGCTCCACCACCGACCGTGCCCTGCAGGACGAGATCGCCCGCCAGTACCTGGAGGACAGCGAGCCGCGGGTGATCCTCGGCGGCGGCGAGGACTGGTGGCTGCCGGCCGGGGACGAGGGCGTCTTCCCGCCCGGGACCGGTGACGCGGACGAGGTGAGCCGCAGCCAGCAGGGCGACCTGATAGCGCACGCCGAGGCGCTGGGCTACGACCACGTCTCCGACGCCACGGGTCTCGCGGCGGCCGAGGGCGACCGGCTGCTCGGCCTGTTCGCCAACGAGGAGATGTTCCAGATGCGGGAGGAGGGCGCCGGCGACGAGTACGCGCCCGTCATCCCGCTGGCGGACATGACGGCGAAGGCCCTCGACGTGCTGTCCGAGGACGAGGACGGCTTCTTCCTCCTCGTCGAGGAGGAGGGCGTCGACGAGATGGCGCACCACAACAACGGCACCCGCATGCTGGAGGCGATGCGGGCCCTGGACGACGCGGTGCAGGTCGCCCGGGACCACGTGGCCGAGCACCCGGACACCCTGTTGATCATCACCGGCGATCACGAGACCGGCGGGCTGTCCATCGAGGACGTCGCCCCGGGGGACGAGAGCGGCCCCGGCGGCACGCTGGACGGCACCCCCGCACCGGACGAGGACATGGTCTCCGGCGAGGACGGCCCGTTCCCCGTGGCCGGCAGCGACAAGACGTTCGTCCTGGACTGGACGTCGGTCCAGCACACCGGCGCGCCGACCGTCGTCACCGCGGAGGGCCCGGGCAGCGAGGAGCTGACGGGCACGTACCCGAACACGCACCTGTACGAGGTGCTCAGCGACGCCCTGCTCGACTGATGCCCGCTCGCTCGACCGTGACGAGGCCATAACAGAGCGTGGCGGAACGCCGGACGCCGGTGCCGACCGGGTCACCCCGTCGATGCCGGGGCCAGGCGTCCCGCAGAGTGCCAGTACGGCGGCGCCGGCCGGGGTGCCGCCGCTGCGAGAGGAGCCCCTGCCGATGTACGCACGGACCACCACGCTGCGCGGGAACCCCCGGGCCGTCGAGCAGGCGATCGCCGTCGTCCGCGACGAGTGGCTGCCCGCGACCACCGAGCTCGACGGCTGCACCGGCCTGTCGCTGCTCGCCGGCCGCCGGTCCGGCCGCTGCATCGTCACCAGCGGCTGGCGCACCGAGGAGACCATGCAGGCCAGCGCGGAGAGCATGCGGCCGCACCGCGCCCGGATCGCCCAGGTGCTCGGCGCCGTCCCGATGGTCAACGAGTGGGAGATCGCCGTCATGCACCGGGTGCAGCCGGCCGGGCCGGAGGCCTGCTGCCGGGTGACCTGGGGTGCGCACCTGGACCCCGCCCGGCTGGACGACGACCTCGGCACCTTCCGGATGACCCTGCTCCCCCGGTTCGAGGAGCTCGTCGGCTTCAGCAGCGCCAGCCTCATGATCGACCGGGTCGCCGGCCGGACCGTGCTCGCGGTGACCTACGCCGACCCGGAGGCGATGCTCGCCGCCGGCCAGCGGGCCGACCTGCTGCGCGACCAGTACGCCCGCGCCATGGGGGCACGCGTGACGGAGATCGCCGAGTTCGACCTCGCCGTCGCCCATCTGCGGATCCCCGAGACGGTCTGACCCCGCGGTCGGCGAACGGCGTCGGGGAGGCTTGCGCGGAGGGCCGCCCGGCACGACCCTCCGGGGATGCAGCCCACCCTGCCCACCCTGCACCCCGTGGCACCCGAGGACCTGGCGGTGCTGATCGGCCTGCTGGCCGTGCTGGAGGGTCACCTCCTCGCCGGCGACGTCCCCGACCACCTGACCCGCCGACTGGCCGAGCGGTTCCGGCGCCTCGGCATGCTGCCCGAGCCCGGTGACGAGGTCTCGCTGCGCGAGGCGCTCGACGGCCTCAACCACCGGCTGAGGTCGGCACTCGGCGAGTACGAGGCCCCGTGACCGACCCGTTCGGCCTGCAGCGGTTCGTCGACGCCCAGGACGACGCCGGCACGTACCGGCAGGCGCTGGCGGAGCTGCGGGCCGGGCGGAAGCGCAGCCACTGGATGTGGTTCGTCTTCCCGCAGGTGGCCGGGCTCGGCCGCAGCCCCACGGCGCAGCGCTACGCGATCAGCGGCCGCGACGAGGCCCGGGCCTACTTGGCCCACCCGCTGCTCGGGCCGCGCCTGGTCGAGTGCGCGCGGGCGCTCACCGGCCTCGGCACGACCGACCCGGCCGCCGTCCTCGGGCCGGTGGACGGCCAGAAGCTGCGATCCTCGATGACCCTGTTCGCCGCGGTGTCCGACGAGCCGGCCTTCCGCGCGGTGCTGGACCAGTACTTCGCCGGCACCGAGGACGCCGCAACCACCGCCCGCCTCTGACCCGGCTCCCCGGCCATGTTGGCCAACATGGCCCTGAGGCGCTTCAGACGATGCGGACGCGCAGGCGGCGGAAGCCGCGGCCCTTGTTCTCCACCTTGACCACCTCCACCCGGCCGACCATCGCCGTCGACGCCACGTGGGTGCCGCCGTCGGCCTGGGTGTCCAGCCCGACGATGTCGACGATCCGCACCACCTCGATGTCCGGCGGCAGCAGGTTCGTGGCGGTCCGGATGATGTCGGGGATCGCGAACGCCTCCTCCCGCGGCAGGGTCCTGACCTCGATCCGCCGGTCGGCGGCGAGCTCCGCGTTCACCGACGCGGCGACCCGCTCCTTGAAGTCCGGCGGCAGCTCGGCGAGGTCGAAGTCCATCCGGGCGGTCAGCGGCTCCATGTTGCCGCCGGTGACCAGGGCGCCGAAGTCGCGGAAGACGACGCCGGTGAGCACGTGCAGCCCGGAGTGGGTGCGCATCAGCGCCGTGCGCCGCTCGTCGTCCAGCGCGCCGCGCACCGCCGTCCCCACCGGCGGAACCGGGTCCCCCTCGACCGGGACCAGGTACAGCTCGTCGCCCTTGCGGGTGCCGGCGATGCGGGTGCGCACGCCGCCCCACAGCAGCACGCCCTCATCCGGCGGCTGCCCGCCGCCGCCCGGGTAGAACGCGGACCGGTCGAGCACGATGCCCTGCTCCGGGTCGGCGGACAGGACGGTCGCGTCCCACTCCCGCACGGTGGCGTCGTCGAGGTCGAGGCGGTGCGTGTGCCCGGGGGCGGCGTCGGCCATGACCCGATCCTGGCCGGTCCGGCGCCGTCCGGGCACGCCGACATGGACGCGCCCTGCCACGTATGGTTGCCAGTCGCCACCGAGCACGCCGCGCGCAGCCGTACGCGCCACCTCCCGAGGAGCAGCACCCCGTTGTCGAGCCCCTCGCCCTCTGTTCCGGACGCCGCGGACCTGCCGGCCGAGCAGACGGCCGTCACCGACCTCTACCGCCGGCTGGACGCCGCCCGGGAGCTGGCGGTCACCCGCTTCAGGCAGGCGCTGGCCATGCCGGCCATCAACCCGCAGGCCCTCGGCGAGCGGGAGGCGGCGGCCCGCTTCCAGACCCAGCGGATCACCGCTCTGGACGCCGCCGAGCACGCGCTGGTGATCGGCCGGCTGGACCGCGAGGCGTCCCCGCAGCCGCTGTACATCGGCCGGGTCGGGCTCGCCGCCGACGACCCGTCCGGTGACCCGGCGCTGGTCGACTGGCGGGCGCCGGCCTCCCGGCCCTTCTACACCGCGACGGCCTTCCGGCCCGAGGGCGTGGTGCGCCGGCGGCACATCCGGACCCGCGGCCGCACCGTGACGGCGGTCAACGACGAGGTGCTCACCGTCGACCCTGGGGCCGCGGACGGGCCCGCGCTCACCGGCGAGGCCGCGCTGATGGCCGCGCTGACCGCCGAGCGCACCGGCCGGATGACCGACATCGTCGCGACCATCCAGGCCGAGCAGGACGCGATCATCCGCAGCGACGCCCGCGGCGTGCTCGTCGTCCAGGGCGGGCCGGGCACCGGCAAGACCGCCGTTGCGCTGCACCGGGCCGCCTACCTGCTCTACACCCACCGCGAGCGGCTGGCCCGCAGCGGGCTGCTCGTGGTCGGCCCCACGCCGACCTTCCTCCGCTACATCGCCGACGTGCTGCCCGCGCTCGGCGAGACCGGCGTGCTGCTGGCCGGGCTCGGCCAGCTGCGGCCCGGGCTGGACGCGCAGGGCACCGAGCGCCCCGAGGTCGCCGAGCTCAAGGGCCGGCTGGCCATGGTCGACGTCCTCAAGGCCGCCATCAAGGACCGGCAGACCCTGCCGCGCGGCGTCCGGGAGCTGGTCGTGGACGGCGTCCGCATCCCGCTGCGCGGCGCGGACCTGACCCGCTGCCGGACCGTCGGCCGGCGCGCCTCGCGGCAGCACAACCTGGGGCGGCCGGCCTTCGCGCGGGCGGTCGTCGACCTGGTGACCGAGCGCTTCGCCGCCCGGATCGGCAACGAGGTCCGCGGCGCGGAGAGCCTGCTGGCCCGCCGCGAGGTCGAGGACCTGCGGGCGGAGATGGCCGCCGACCCGGGCGTCCGCCGGCTGGTCGACGAGCTGTGGCCGGTGCTCACCCCCGAGCAGCTGCTCGCCGACCTGCTCGCGGACCCGGAGCGCATCCAGCGCGCCACCAGGGGCTGGTCGGAGGAGGAGCGGGCGCTGCTGCACCGCCCGGCGGACGCGCCCTGGACGCCGGCCGACGTGCCGCTGCTGGAGGAGGCCGACGAGCTGCTCGGCCACGACGACAGCGCCGAGCGGGCCCGCGAGGCGCGCCGGCGGCGGCAGGCCCGGGAGCACGCGCAGGAGACCCTGGACCTGCTGCACGGCTCCCGGTCGGTGGACTTCGAGGACGAGGAGTCCGAGGAGCTCACCGCCGTCGACCTGCTGGACGCCGAGCTGCTGGCCGACCGGGAGACGGAGGTCGACGTCCGCACCGCCGCCGAGCGCGCCGCCGTCGACCGCACCTGGACCTTCGGGCACGTCGTCGTCGACGAGGCGCAGGAGCTCTCACCGATGGCCTGGCGGCTGCTGGTGCGCAAGTGCCCGACCCGGTCGATGACCGTCGTCGGCGACCTGGCGCAGACCGGCAGCCTGGAGGGCGCCCGGGACTGGGCGGAGGCGCTGCAGCCGCACGCCGAGGGCCAGTGGCGGCTCGCCCAGCTGACCGTCAACTACCGCACGCCGACCGAGATCATGGCCGTGGCGGCCGACGTCCTGGCCGCCAGCGGCTCGACCGCGTCGGCGCCCCGGTCGGTGCGCAGCACGGGGGTGCCGCCCGGGGCCGAGCAGCTGACGGAGGGCGGCCTCCTCCCCCGGGCCGTCAGCGCGACCGCCGAGCTGGCCGACCAGGGCGGCACGGTGGCGGTGATCGCCCCGCCGAGCCGGGTGCCGGCGCTGGTCGAGGCGCTGTCGGGCCGCTTCCCCGCGGTCTCCTCCGGCCCGGCGGCCGACTCCTCGGCCGGCCCGGTGGTGCTGCGCCCGGCGCACGCGAAGGGCCTGGAGTTCGACTCGGTGCTGCTGGTCGACCCGCAGGGTCTGCTGGACGAGGGCGTCCGCGGCGACAGCGACCTGTACGTGGCGCTCACCCGGGCCACCCAGCGCCTCGCCGTCCTCTCCCCCGGCCCGCTGCCCGCCGTGCTGGACCGGCTCGAGCTCGGCTGACCCGCGGGGTCAGGCCTGCCGGGTGAGGGCCAGCAGCGCGATGTCGTCGGCGCGGTGAGTGCCGGCCAGGTCGGTGAGCAGCCGGTCGCACAGCTCGTCCGGGTCACTGGTCGCCCGGCGGCAGGCCGAGGCCCGCAGCCGCTCCAGCCCGGCGTCGATGTCGTGGCCGCGGCTCTCGACCAGCCCGTCGGTGAACAGCACCAGCGTCGCGCCGGGCGGGAGGACGCCGGACCACTCGACGGCCGGGGCCGGCGGCGCGCCCAGCATCCGGCTGGGCCGGACGGGGAGGAACTCGGCCCGGTCGCCGGTGACCATCAGCGGCGGCGGGTGCCCGGCCGAGGCGACGTGCAGCAGGCCGGTGTCCAGGTCGAGGGTGGCGAACAGCGCGGTGGCCATGCGCTGCAGCCCCAGCAGCGGCCAGCTGGCCTGCAGCCGGTCGATGACGGTGCTCGGCGCGGGGCTCTCCACCAGCAGCGCCCGGTAGACGCTGCGCAGCTGGCCCATGGTGGCGGCGGCGGTGATGTCGTGCCCGACGACGTCACCGACGGCGATCGCCACGTGGTCGCCGGGCAGCGTCGTGACGTCGTAGAAGTCGCCACCGATCTCGACCCCGTGGGTGGCGGCCAGGTACCGGACGGCGACCGTGACGCCGGGCACCGGTGGTGGCGGCGGCGGCAGCAGGGTCGCCTGCAGCGTGTGCGAGGTGTGCGCCTCCAGCTCGTACCGCTGCGCCTTGACCATCATCAGCGACACCTGCAGGGCCAGCTGCTCGGCCAGCTCGACGTCCGCCGTGCCGAACGGGGCACGCGACCGGTCGGCGCTGAGCGTCATCACCCCCAGCGCCCGCCCCTCGGCCAGCAACGGGACGCTGATCACGCTCACCAGCTCCAGTGCCCGCACGGCGGAGAGCTCGTCCGGGTCCCGGACCACCTCGGCCAGCCAGTCGTCGGCCAGCGACGGGAAGAAGCGGGTCCGCCCCTGCTCCATCGCCTCCCGCGCCGGTGCCGGCAGCTCCCGCACCGGCGGCGCCCACGCCCGCAGCGCGTCCACCAGCGGCTGACGCTCCGGGCTGCCGTGCCGGGCCACCACCCGGCTCATGCCGTGCTCGTCGATGACGTCCAGCAGGCAGATGTCGGCCAGCCGGGGCACGACCATCGCCGCGAGCTGCTCGAGGGACTCGGTCACCCCGGTGGCCCCGGCCAGCAGCCGCGCCGCGTCCAGCAGGAAGGTCGACCGTTCCGCCTGGCGGGCGGTCTCCTCGTACAGCCGCGCCCGCTCCAGCGCCTGCCCGGCCTGGCTGCCCAGCGTGCCGAGCAGTTCCAGGTCGGCCGGGGGCAGCGCGGCACCGGGCTCCTCCAGGCTGATCAGCTCGTCCTCGGAGCGGCCGTCCATCCCGAGCACGAGCGCGCCGAGGCGGCGGCTGTCGGCCGACACCGGCACGACGACGACGGCCTCCAGGTGCGCGGCGTCGAGCGCATCCGCCAGCCGGGGTTGGTGGTGGCGCAGCCCGTCGTCCAGCCGGACGAACCGCACCCCCTGGGCCAGCTCCAGCGCCCACTGGCCGCGCGCCGAGTCCACCAGCGCGCGGAGCAGCGGCTCGGGGAGTCCGTCCGAGTGGGCCAGGGTCAGCGCCCGCTCCGGTGCCGGCGTGGCCGCTGACGGCACCCGGGACGCCGGCGGCATCCAGTCGTTGAGCAGCCACAGCGCGGCGCCGGCCGCCCGGACCGCGCGCCGGCCGCGCTCGGCCACGACCCGGGCGACGGCCGCGACGGTGGTGGCCTCGGCCAGCTCGGAGACGACCTGCTGCAGCGTGCGGGACCGCGCCTGGGACTCCTCGGCGGCCCGGTGCGCGGTCAGGATCTCCCGCTCGTAGCGCCGCCGGGCGGTGGCCTCGAAGAGGGTCGCCCGCACCATGAGCGGGTTGCCGTCGGCGTCGCGCAGCTCCACGGCGTTCACCAGGCAGGGCAGCAGCGAGCCGTCCGACCGGACGACGTCCAGGGCGACCTCGCGGACCGCGCCCTGCATCCGCAGCAGCGGCGCCAGGTGGGTGTCGTGGAAGACCTGCCCACCGAGGCTCAGCACGTCGCGCAGCCGGGTGCGCAGCAGCTGCTCGGGGGTGCGGCCGGTCCAGGCGCACAGCGTCCGGTTGACCTTGACGATCGTCCCGTCGGGCAGCGTGGACAGGTAGCCGCACGGCGCGTTCTCGTAGAGGTCCGCCGGGTCGTCCTCGAGCAGGTGGTCCAGCGTGGTCCGGACCTCGCTCCCGGAGCGCCGGTCGTCGGGGCTCATCCGCGGCCGGCTACAGGAATGCCCGGATCGCCGCGGTCGTCTCCTCCGGAGCACTCAGGTTCGGGCAGTGGCCGGTGGCGGCGAGCTGGGTGAAGGCGCTGCCCGCGACGTTCTCGTGCACGAAGCGACCGGCGGGCTCCGGTGCGATCACGTCCTCGGAGCACTGCAGCACCAGGGTGGGCGCGGTGACGCCGGCGAGGTCGGCCCGGTTGTCGGACAGGAACGCGACCCGGGCGAACTGGCGGGCGACGTCGGGGTGCGTGCGGCAGAAGCTGTTGGTCAGCTCCTGCGCGAGTTCCGGCCGGTCCGGGTTGCCCATGATCACCGGCGCCATCGCGGCTGACCAGCCCAGGTGGTTGGCGTCGAGGTTGTCCAGCAGCTCGCTGATCGCCGCCCGGGAGAAGCCCCCGGTGTAGTCGCCGTCGTCGACGTACCGGGCGCTCGGGCCGACCATCACCAGGGCGCCGATGAGATCCGGCGCCTGCAGGTGGGCGAGGACGCCGATCATCGCGCTGACCGAGTGACCGACGAACACCACGTCGGTGAGCTCCAGCTCGCGGAGCAGCTGCACGACGTCAGCGGCGTACCCGCGCAGCGAGTTGTACCTGTCCGGGTCGTAGGCCGACAGGTCGGACTGCCCGAAGCCGACGAAGTCGAACGTGACGACCTTGTGGTCCACCTCGAAGTCCGGCGCGACGAACCGCCACATGTTCTGGTCGCAGCCGTAACCGTGGGCGAAGACGATCGGCCGCCCGTCCGGGACCCCGCTCACACGGACGTCGTTTCCCGTGCTCACGATCACCGGACCCACGGTACCGATCGCCGCCGTTCCGCGACAGTGCCGCCTGACCTGCGGCCGCGCAGGTCAGGCCGGGCGGACGGCGCTCAGCCGCCGGCGCCGTGCCCGTCGCGGTGGCCCAGCTCGGACAGCAACCGCCGCACCTCGCGACCGGCCCAGCTCTGCCCCGCCCCCTGCTCGACGGCGCCGGCGACGTCGGCCAGCGCGGCGGCCAGCGTCGTCTCCGCCTCGTCGAGCAGGCCGCGGTAGGCGGGGTCGAGGAGGTAGCCGGTCGGGCGGCTGGACAGGCAGCCGAGCAGGTCCAGCAGCACCTCCAGCCGGCGGGCCGCCTCGGCCGGGTCGACGTCGGCGCCGGCCATCGCCACCGTCTCGACGTCCTGCTCCCACAGCCGGGCGCGCACCGGGTCCTCCTGCAGCGTCAGCACCGTGCCGGTGCGCCGCTCCCGGACGGGGTCGGGCAGGTGCAGCACGTTCCGCACCTGGTGGGCGATGCGGATCAGGTCGTCGTCGAGCATCGAGGTGCCGACGAACAGCACGTGCCGGGTGAGCAGCAGCGACTGGAGCACCCCGGCCAGCGCCGTCCGGTGGTCGCCGAACTCCAGGTACTGCTCGCGGGTGAGCACGATGCTGTCCGGGTGCCGGACGTCGCCGTGCAGCTTGAGCAGCCACGGGTCCTCGACCGTCGCCTCGTCGAACGGCAGGACCCGCATCGGCCGGCCCACGTCGGCGGCGGCGAGCTCGACCAGCGGGTCGTAGTTCGTCGTCACGTACTCGTGCACCGGCAGCCCGGCGATGAGCGCGTGCGCCAGCGAGTACGTGCCCGGGCCGAAGCGCTCCTCCACGTAGCGGGTGAGCTCCTCCCGGCCCAGTTCCCGGGCGAGCAGGGCGGCGGCGTCCTGCGGGGGCAGCTGGGCCAGCCCGGCCCGCAGCCCGCCGTCCAGCCCGGCCCGCTCGGCGAGCTCCGCGAGCAGCTCGGGCCAGGTCGGCAGGCCGGCCGCGGCGCTCACCCCGGCGCCCACGAAGACCGCGAGCCCGCCGGCCCGCGCGCGGGCACCGAGGTCCTCGGCCACCTCACGGAGCTCCGCCGGGAGCTGCCAGCCGCCCTCGACGCGGCGCACCCGCTGGGCGGCGGCCACGTCACTGGGCCGGTGCAGCACCAGCGCGACGTCGTACCCGTGCTCCTCCGCCGCCTGCCGCAGCACCGGCAGCAGCTGGCTGAGCAGCTCACCGCGGCGCCCGGCCGCCCCGCCCCACCCCGTGCCCAGGGCGGGCAGCCCGACCAGCCGGCGGGCCCGGCCGTGCGCGGGCTCGGCCACCTCCCGCCCGGCCACCGCGGCCAGCACCTCCCGCGCGCCGTCGAGCAGCCAGGCCAGCCGGGCGTCGTCGGCCTCGGCGACGTCGCCGTAGTCGACCGTGTCGACCAGCCAGGCCCGGCGCTCCCCGCAGCCGGGGACCTCGAGCACCCGCTCGTCCCCGGTCCACTGCGCCGCGACGTCCACCCCGTCGTCGTCCTCGTCCCCCAGCGCGTCCGGTGGCAGCAGCGGCACCCAGCTCCGGGTCACACGCAGCGCGCGGTCGGTCGGCACGACCACGTCGTCGCAGGTCAGCCGGGTCAGGTCGGCGCCGACCACGAACACGTGCCCGCTCATCGCCGGCCCGGGGCGGTGTCCGGGGCCTCCAGCGGCCCGGCCGCCGGATCCGCCGGCTGCCGGGTCCGGGCCCGGGCGTAGGCCGGCCGGCGGAACCGGGCCATCGCGCCGTCGGCGACCAGCCCCGGCGGGGCGTGCAGCACCGCGTCGAAGTGCAGCTGCGGATCGGGTGGGTCGTGCGGCGCCGCCAGCACGAGCCGGGCGAACGACTCCAGCGCGCCGCGCTCCAGGGCGGCGGCCAGCGTGAAGGTGCGTCCGGGCCCGGCCGCGAGCAGCCCCTCGGGGTCGGCCGGCAGCGGGCCGTCGGCCCGCGCCGCGAGCGTGACCGGCCCGAGCGGCGTCCGGAACGCCATGATCGAGCCGTAGGGAGCCCCCGCGTCCCGGCGGAACACCGGCACCGTCCGGGTCCACCGGCTCCGCCCGGTGGAGGAGAGCAGCAGGTCGACCGGGCGGCCCCCCGGCGCGGGCGGCGGGACCCGGACGGCGAGCCCCAGCAGGTCGGGCAGCCGGGACGGCAGGCCGGCACCGCGGGACAGCCGCACCAGGACGTCCGCTTCCTCCCGCGCGTCGATCCACGGCAGACCCCACGGGCGCGCCGGCCCGGTTCGGACCAGCCGGGCGTCGAAGACGACCCCGCGCGGGTGCATCGGTTTGGCGCCGCGCACCCGGGCGAGGGCAGCGAGGGGGGCGGCCACCGCCCGGCCCGCCGCGTCGACGAGGTCAGCCATGCCCAGCGGGTTACCACCCGGCGGGCAGCTCACCCATCGGGACGCGCACGAGCCCGGCAGCCGGGGTTCAGTCGCGGGTGGTGCCGCAGTCCGCGCAGCGCTTCCGGCCGCCGGCGTTCGGCCGCCTGCAGTTCACGCACACCCACGTCGTCCGTTCCATGGTCGCCACGTCGTACCTCCTCGCCGGCCGCTCGGCCGGCATCGTCGTGCCCGGCGGGACCCGGGATCACCGGCTCCGTCGCCGCGGCCGACGCTAGGCGGGGTGGATGACGGGGAGGTTGCGGGCGCGGGAAGACCGCGTGCACTCCGTGCTGGTCAGCGCAGGCTGCCGCAGCCGCCGGCGCCACAGGCGCAGCCCCCGCACCCCGCCGCGGGCGCCGGGGTGGGCTCCGGCTGACGTGCGAGGCGCGCCATGCCGACGGCTCCGGCGACGTCGACCAGCCCGAGCAGCGCCACCAGGACGGCGGCGGCGCCCCGGGCGCCGTCCAGCAGCACGTCGACGCCGCCGAGCACCAGCAGGCCGAGCGCGGCGAGGGCGACGCCGCCGGCGGCCGCCAGGAACGGCCCCCGGCGGCCCGGCACCGCGACGGCCAGGCACGGCAGGGCCAGCAGCAGGACGGCGGCGAGTGCCCACCCGGTCGCGGTGGCCGACAGCAGCGCCAGGGCGAACGCGACGGCGCCGAACCACACCGCGCCCGCCCCGATGACGGCTGCGGCGCGCTCCACCGAGCCGGTGCGCCCCCGCCGCAGCATCGTGGCGCCCCAGACCGCGGCGAGCACGCCGAGCGCGCCCAGCAGCAGCCGCGGACCGGCTCCGGACCAGGTCAGGGCGAGCACGCCGAGCGCCAGCAGGAGGACACCCAGCCCGGCCATCCGCGGCCAGGTGGCCCGGGCCTGCGCGGCGGTGCTGGGGGCGTTCCCGGCCAGCCGGCCGGCGGTCACGGCGTTGGTCACCGGCCCATCCTCCCCCACCCGCGCCGGGAGCTCCCGCGCGCACCGGCCCCTGCTCGAGGACGGCCGACCGTTCACCGGGCGCACAGCCCTTCGTCGTGCCACGCTGATCCGCCCCGCACCGGGGCACACGAGCAGGGAGGAACGGCCGTGAACACGTCGGGTGGCGCGGCGGCTGCCGGCCGCGCGGGGAACAGCGACGCGCTCGAGCACCTGGCCCGGGTGGGCCTGGTCGCACTGGGCATCGTCCACCTGCTGATCGCCTGGCTGGCCCTGCAGCTGGCCTGGGGCGGCGGGGGCGGATCGGCCGACCAGTCCGGCGCGATGGCCACCCTGGCGGAACAGCCGTTCGGCAAGCCGCTGCTCTGGGTGCTGACCGTGGGCCTGCTGGCCCTGGCGCTCTGGCAGCTGGCCGAGCTCACCCGCAAGGCCCACGGCCTGCGCAGCACCGGCGAGGAGCGGAAGAAGGCGGTCACCGGCACTGTCAAGACCGTCGCCAAGGTGGTCGTGTACCTGTTCCTCGCGTTCACCGCGTTCCGGTTCGCCTCCGGCGGCGGCCAGTCCAGCTCCGGGCAGGAGCAGCAGACGGTCGCCGGTGTGTTCGCCTGGCCGGGGGGCCGGTTCCTGGTCGGCATCGCGGCCCTCGTCCTGATCGGTGTCGGCGCCTACCACGTGCACAAGGGCGTGACGAAGCGCTTCATGAAGGAGATCGACGCCGCGCAGGCGTCCGCGGGTGAGCGCCGGACGATCGAGCGGCTGGGCCAGGTGGGCTACCCCGCGAAGGGCGTCGCGCTGGCCGTGGTCGGCGGGCTGCTGGGCTGGGCGGCCGTCACGTTCGACCCGGCCAAGGCCTCCGGCCTCGACGGCGCGCTGCGCACGCTGCTCGAGGCCCCGTTCGGCAAGGTGCTGCTCACGCTCGTGGCCCTGGGGATCGCGGCGTTCGGCGTCTTCGCGTTCTTCCGGGCCCGGTACCCCGAGCGGACCTGACGCCGCCGGTGCACGTCGTCCTGCAGCGGGTGCACGACGCGGTCGCCTCCGCCCGTGGGGTCACCGACCACCCGGTCCTCGAGCACCTGGCCCGGGTGGGGCTGGTGGCGTACGGCGTCCTGCACGTGCTCATCGGCTGGCTGGCGTTCCGGATCGCCTGGTCACCGCAGCAGCGCGCGCCCGACGCCGACCAGACCGGAGCGCTGCAGACCGTCGGTAGCTCCCCCGGCGGCCGGGTGCTGCTGTGGGTGATCGGCCTGGGCCTGCTCGGGCTGGCGCTGTGGCAGGCCGGTGAGGTGCTGCGCTGGTGGACCGGGCTGCTCCGCCCCGGGCACCGGCTGCGGGTGGCCGTCGTCTGCGCGAAGTGCGGGGCGAAGGCCGTGGTCTACGCCGTCCTCGGGGTGACCGGGGTGCTCTTCGCCGCCGGCCTCGACTACCGGGCGGCGGAGCGGTTCCGGGAGCTCACCGACGAGGTGCTGCGCATCCCCGGCGGCGGGGCGTTCGTCGGGGCGGCCGGCGTCGGCGTCGCCGCCGTCGGGCTGTACGTCCTGGTCCGCGGGGTGACCGGCGGGTTCATGAAGGACGTCGACCTGCACGCGGCGCCCGACCGGTGGGAGCCGCTGATCGAACGGCTGGGCGCGGTCGGCTACGTGGCCAAGGGGATCGCGTTCGCCGTCGCCGGGATGCTGCTGGTGTATGCCGCGGTGACCGCCGACGTCTCGACCGCAACCGGCCTGGACGGTGCGCTGAACGCGATCGGCGCGGTCCGCACCGGACGGTGGCTGCTCACCGCGGTCGCCGTCGGGTTCGCGGCGTTCGGGGTCTACGCCCTCGCCCGGGCGCGCTACCCCGACCGGGACCCGTCGACCTGACGCCGCGCCCTCTTGCTACTCGACGACGGTGAAGACGTCCCAGAGGCCGGTGATCTGCAGGGGGCGGACGACGGCGCGGGCCGTGCCGCACTGCATGCGGAGGGTGCGACCGGCGGCCTCGGCGGCGCGGTGCGCGGTGGCCAGCGCGGACAGCCCGGCGGAGTCGAGGAACGACACGTCCCGCAGGTCGAGCTCGACGACCTCGACGCCGGGGCGGGCGAGCACCTCGAGCAGGCAGCCCCGCAGGCCGGGGGCCGTCGCGGAGTCGACCTCCCCGCTCACGGTGATCCGGCAGCCGGTGCGGGAGGGGGCCGCGGTGACGTCGATGCGCGTCGGATCGACGTCGAGGGGAAGAGCGGTCATGGTCGCCTCCGGCGGTGGACCCGAGCTGTGCCGGCGGCGGCGCCGCCGGCTGTGCGCCGGGCAGGGTGCCCGGCCACGGCTGGTGGTTGAACCGCACGATCGACGCTAGGGACGCTGTCGGTGATCCACAAGGGGTTGGCGGCGTGGCGATGGCCCGACACGCCGGTGCGGCCGGCCCTGCACAGCGCCCGGACGGCTCGGTTCTCCCCCGCCTCGTGCGGGGCACCGGGCCTGCGCACAGGGACCGCGCGGATACTGGGGGCATGTCGAAGCGGGTCGTCATCGCCGGGGCCGTGTGGGTCGTGCTGTCCGTCCTGGCGTTCCTCACCGACCCGATCCTCGGCGCCTTCGTGCTCCTCTTCGGCGGCATCGGCGTGGTCGTCCTCCACCTGGCCGGCACCTGGGAGGAGCACCCGGACTTCGAGGCCCGTGAGCAGCGGCGGGCCGTGAAGCGGAAGGCCAAGTGGGAGAAGAACAAGGACGTCCGCGAGCGGGACGCCGCCCGCTACGCCGAGCACAAGGCGCGGCAGGCGGAGAAGGCGCGCCGGCAGGCCGAGCGGCACCCCTCCTGAGCGGAAAACCCGTCGACGGCGGGCGGCGTCGTCCGTACCGTCCCGGGCATGGGCGACTTCGTGCGGATGCGCACCCGCTGAGCTGATCCGCGGCGCTGCTGTGCAGCCCCGCCGTCCGCCGGCCCTTCTGGCCCGGCCGACCGCTCCCCCACCCGTTCCCGGCGTGCCCGCCGGACGTCGCGGGCACCCGCCAGTCCCCTCCCGGAGGCCGCCATGTCACGCCCCACCCCACTGCCCACCGGTCCCGCCGCCGAGGCCCGCGAGCAGCTGCCGGAGGACGCCCTCCCCGGCTTCGACCGCCTGGTGCACGCGGTCCTCGCGTCGCCCGGCGCCACCCGGCACCCGGCGCTCGGCGCCGCCCTGCGCGGCCAGCTGCCCGGCACCGCCGGGGTCCGCTGGCTCCACGCGGAGGGCCTGTCCCCCACCGCCCGCGCGTCGGACCTCACCGCGGCCCACTGGCTCTCGCTGCACGAGACGTGGCAGGCGAACCAGCCGGCGCCCCGGGACGGCGCCCGCCCGGCCGGTCGGGCCGGGCGGGCGGACAGCCGGCACGGCCACGCGCCGGGCGCGCAGGCGATCCCGCGGTACTTCTGAGAGGACCCCCGTCCTCCGTCAGCCGACCGCGTCCTCCGCGGCCAGCCGGGCCTCCTGGTCCGGCTGCGCGAAGGCCTCGGTGAGCGCTGCGCGCAGCGGCCAGGCCCCGGCCCGCCAGGCCAGGGCCCGGCCGAACGCGGCGGGGGTGCCGTCGACGGCGTCCGGGCCGTTCCCGCCCGGCCACCAGGGCACCGGCCGGCCGCCGGTGACGGTCAGCTCGGCGTGCACGCCCACCTCGCCGGTCAGCTCGAGGACGCCGAGGCGGGCGGCGGCCAGCCGCGCGCCCGGCACCTCCGCCCACGGCAGGACGCGCACCGGGCGGCTCGTCACCCTCGCCCGACCGGCGAGCTCACCCGCCAGCGGCAGGTCGAGCAGGTCGGCCACCGCGCCGGGCCGGCCGCCGGCCGGGACCAGCGGCTGGTCGACCAGTGGCTGCAACCAGGGCGCGTCGAGCACGACGGCGTCCGCGCTTACCCGGTCCGGCGCCACCCGGACGCGGTCGGGCGGGTCGACGTCGACACCGTCCAGGGCGGCCGCCAGCTGGGCGTAGACGGTCCGCAGCAGGGCCGGGGGGACGGTGCGGGCCGGATCGCCGAGCCGGTCGAGCAGGTCGGTGGCGTCGTCGACGTCGGCGAGCACGTCGGCCAGCGTCGCCGGCGGTCGCAGCAGGTCCAGGACGGTGGCGTCCAGCTCCTCGGCCGGTTCGTACAGTCCCTGCAACTCCGTGCTCGCCGGGTGCCGCAGCCGACCGGGACGACGGCCGCCCAGCACCGGCGACGTGCGCAGCCACCAGCGCAGGTAGCCGGGCACGGTGGTGCCGCCCAGGTCGAGGTCCGCCCGCGCGGCCCCCGGCAGCGCCGCCAGCAGAGGCAGCGCCCGCGGCCAGTCCCGCACCAGTTCCAGGTCCCGGACGGCGGTCAGCGCCGGCCACCCCGGCGGTGGCGCGTCGGCGGGCAGCCGGTCGAGGACGGCGTCCACCCACTCCTCGACCCGGTCGACGTCGAGCTCGTCCGGATCGTCGGCGGTCACCAGCGCGAAGGTGTCGAGCACCCCGACCGCCCGCAGCGCACCGGGCTCGAACCGGCGGGCGAAGCGCCGGTCGACGGTGCCGAGCGCGCCCCGCTCGAGCACCCCGGCCAGCGGGGAGCCGGGCAGTACCAGCTCCCCGGCCGGCGCCCAGCCGCCGTCGTCGTCCGGGAGCGCCAGCTCGGCCAGCCACGGCAGCTCACCGGGCGTCGGCCCGGCCGCGGCGACCAGCGTGAGGACGGCGGCGGCCAGCGGCTCGGCGTCCTCCCCGTCGTCGGCGCGGTCCAGCGAGCTCTCCACGGCGGCTCGCACGTCGGGGTCGGCGAGCACCGCCGCTGCGGTCGCCGGACGGGCACCCAGCCGTTCCAGCACCCGGCGCGCGCTGCCGGCCGCGGCGGCCGGGTCGGCGATGCGCAGCCCGAGCGGAGCGAGCCGGCCGGCGGGCAACGAGTCGTCGGTGAGCAGCACCCCCGCCGGCGTCTGGGCCATCCGCCCGTCGGCCAGCGGCACCGGGAGGGCAGCGAGCTCGTCGCGGTCGGCGTCGGCGAGGGCGGTGTAGAGCGCGGCCCACCAGCCGGCCGGTCGCTGCACCCCGCGCACGGCGTCGACGACGTCGGCCGGCCCGATGCGGCGGACGCCGAGGGCGCCGAGCGCCGCGGCGTCGGAGCGGCGGGACCAGCCGGCGGGCAGCAGCCCCGGGACCACGCCGGTGAGGGCGGCCACCCGCTCGGGCGCCGGGTCGTCGAGGGCGACCGCGCGACCGGGGCGCAGCGGCGGGTCGGCCGGATCGGCCGCGGGCAGCCACGCGGTGTCGGTGAGCCGGGCGAGGACGGCCCGGCAGAGCGCGGCGTCGAGCTCGGCGGCGGCCAGACCGGCGCGCGGCACGAGCCGGAGCAGGGCGGGGTCCGCCGGGAGGTCGGCGAGCAGCGCGGCGTAGGCGTCGGCGGCGATCCCGACCAGGGCGTCGGTGACCCGGCCGGGGGCGACGTGCCGCCGGTCGGGGCCGAGCGGGAAGGGGGCGACGAGGCGGACGGGCAGGGACAGCGGCTCGTCGCTCGGGGTGGGCGCGTGCAGCACCTGCCGGCCGGTGAGCGGCTGCGCGCACCCGTCGTCGTCCACGGGCACGGCCCAGGTCAGCGAGTAGCCGCGCCGGTCGCGCTCCTCCACCGGCCGGTCGGCGAAGAGCTCGGCGGGCAGGTCGCCGGAGCGGGTGAGCACCCGCCAGGCCGTGGTCAGGTGGCCGTCGGTGAGCAGGGTGGTGTTCCCCGAGGCGTCGCGGGCCAGGGTGCGGGTGGCGCCGTCGTCGACGACGTGGATCTCGGCCAGCGCGGGCAGGGTCAGCAGCAGCTCCGCGTCCAGCGCCCGCAGCCCCTCGCGGACCACCTCGACCGCGCCCGCGCGGAGCGGGAGGACCACCTCGGTGGCGAAGCCGTGGGGCGGCTGGCCGGTGGTCGCGAAGGGGAGGCGGAGGACGGGGACGGCGCCGTCCCGCCGGGCCAGCTCGTCGGCGAGCGCCGGGACGGCGGCGACCGCGGCGCGGGTCTCGTCGGCGCTGAAGCGCACCGAGCGGTCGGTGGAGACGACGGCCGGCTCGTCGCTCACCGCGAGGACGGCGGCGAACCCGACCCCGAACCGGCCGACGCTGCGCTCGGCGTCCCGCTTGGCCGAGGCCCGCAGGGTGCACAGCGCCTGGACGCCGGCGTCGTCCAGCGGCGCGCCGGTGTTCGCCGCGCGCAGGGTCGTGCCACGCAGCTCGAGGCGGAGCAGTCCCGCGGCGCCGGCGCGGGCCGCGGCGTCGGCGGCGTTCTGCGCGAGCTCGACGACCAGCCGGTCCCGGTAGCCGCCGCGGACGAGGTCCTCCTCGGCGTTGGCGTCCTCCCGGAAGCGCGCCGGGGAGTCGGTCCACGCGGCGAGCACCCGGCGGCGGAGCTCAGCTGGATCGGCCACGGGAGGCAGTATCGCGCCGCGACCACCCGCTCCTGCACCGTCCGCGACAGGTAGCCCGTCCTCACCGGTTGAGCGGCTTGTGGATCTTCAGCACCTCGATGATCACGTACAGCTGGGTCATCAGCTGGCCACCGTCGCGGACCTCGTCGACGACCCTGCGGACATCCTCGCGCCGCGCCTCCGGTGCCTCCGCGGCGCGTTCGAGCAGAGCAGTTCGTCCCGGGTCCTCCAGTCGGTGAAGCCAGGCCGCCCTGCTCCATTCCGCGGCGTCCAGTGCCTCCGTGACATCGGGGCGGAGGGCCGCCAGCCGCCACAAACGGCTGAAGACCCGCTCGAGGATCCGGTCGACCTCCCGGGTACCCAGCCGCACCTGTGCATCCAGCGCTTCCCCGAGGATGGTCCGCGCCTCGTCGCCGGCCCCTTCAAGCAGCCCGGCGACGCGGTCGAGCACGTTCGCTGCGTAGGCGAAGTGCAGCGCCCCGTCGCCCTTCTCGGGCCGGTCGACGATCCACTCCTCGACGACGTACAGCGCAAGGGCGAGCCGCGCTATCAGGTCGCCGGACCGGTCGAGGCCGCGGACCTCCGAGTCGAAGCGGCGCTCTCTCTCCAGCGCCTCGGCTCGGGTCAGCAACGCCTCGACGACGAAGAAGGCGACGAGCGCCGTCGCGGGCAGTCCGAGAAGGCCCGCGAGCAGGTTCGACAGCAGCGGCTGGCTGCCGAGCCACCCCTGGCTGTCCATGACGGCCGCCACGACGATCCCGAGCAGTGCCAGCCCCGACAGCAGGACGATGTTGCCGCGTCGGCTGGTGGCCAACCGCGGACGTCGGCTTCCGGCCATGAACCGGGACTATCACTGATGCCGACCCGTGGCGCCCGGAGAACCGACTCGCGGCCGAGACCGGCTCCTGGGCGCACACGCCCGGAGGATCGGAGACCCCATGACCGCGCGACCACGTCCGGCGGAGCCGCCGTCCCCGCCGGATGGGCGAGTCCGCGACTACCGATGGGTAACCTCCGGCGCATGCCGCTCAGCGAGGAGTTGGACATGGCCACGGCGACCTTCGAGTCGACCGCCCCGGGCACCGGCGCCGTCGTCGGTGTCTTCCCCGTGCACGACACAGACGCCGTCACCGAGACCGTCGCGCGGGCCCGCCCGGCCGCCGAGCACTGGGCCGCCCTCGGCTTCGGGGAGCGCAAGCTCCGGCTCGCCGCCTACCGCGGGTACCTCGCCCGCCGGCTCCACGAGCTGGCCGACCTGGTGCACCGGGAGAACGGCAAGCCGCACGCCGACGCGGTCCTCGAGATCACCCTGGCGATCGACCACCTCGCCTGGGCCGGCGCCCACGCCCCCAGGACGCTGGGCCTGCGCAGGGTCCGGGCCGGGCTGCTCGCCGCCAACCACGCCGCCTACCTCGAGTACCGGCCGCTGGGCGTGGTCGGCGTGATCGGCCCGTGGAACTACCCGGTGTTCACGCCGATGGGCTCGATCGCCTACGCCCTCGCCGCCGGGAACGCCGTCGTCTTCAAGCCCAGCGAGTTGACCCCCGCCGTCGGCGTCTGGCTGGCGGCCGCGTGGCGCGCTGCCGTCCCCGACTGCGCCGACGTCCTCCAGGTCGTCACCGGCGCCGGCGAGACCGGTGCCGCGCTCTGCCGCGCGGGCGTCGACAAGCTCGCCTTCACCGGCTCCGCCCCCACCGGCCGCCGGGTCATGGCCGCCTGCGCCGAGACGCTCACCCCCGTGCTCCTGGAGCTCGGCGGCAAGGACGCGATGATCGTCGACGACGACGCCGACGTCCCCGCGGCCGCCGACGCCGCCGTCTGGGGCGCGCTGAGCAACGCCGGTCAGACGTGCATCGGCATCGAGCGGGTCTACGCCACCGACGCCGTCTACGACCGGTTCGTCGCCGAGGTCACCGCGAAGGCCCGCGATCTCTCCGCCGGCGCGCACGAGGGGGCGCACTACGGCCCGATGACCATGCCCGGCCAGGTGGACGTCGTCCGCCGGCACGTCGAGGGCGCGCTGGCCGCCGGTGGCCGCGCCGTCGTCGGCGGCACCGTGGACGGCGCCCTTATCGCGCCGACCGTCCTGGTCGACGTGCCCGCCGACGCCGACGCCGTCCGCGAGGAGACCTTCGGCCCGACGATCGTGGTCAGCCGGGTCGCCGACGCCGAGGAGGGTCTGCGGCAGGCCAACGCCTCGGTGCACGGGCTGGCCGGCGCGGTGTTCTCCGGGTCCAGGACCCGCGCGCTGGACCTGGCGCGCCGGATGAGGAGCGGCATGACGTCGGTGAACTCGGTGCTGACCTTCGCCTCCGTGCCCGCGCTCCCCTTCGGCGGCGTCGGCGAGAGCGGGTTCGGCCGCATCCACGGCGAGGACGGGCTGCGCGAGTTCACCCGCGCCAAGGCCATCACCCGCCGGCGCTTCCCGCTGCCGGTGGACCTGATGAGCTTCACCCGCCCGGAGGCCGCGGCCGACGCGGTGGCCCGGGTCATCGGCCTGGTCCACGGGCGGCACCGGTGAGCGAGGAGTACGACGTCGTCGTCGTGGGCGCCGGCTCGGCCGGCTGCACGCTCGCCGGCCGGCTCACGGAGGACCCCGCGCTGCGGGTGCTGCTGCTGGAGGCCGGTGGATCGGACGACGTCCTGGAGGTGCAGGTCCCGGCCGCCCTCTACAAGGTGTGGCGCACCCGCCGCGACTGGAACTACGCCACCACCCCGCAGCCCGGCCTCGGCGGGCGGGAGCTGTACTGGCCGCGCGGCAAGCTGCTCGGCGGCTCGAGCTCGATCAACGCGATGATCTACGTCCGGGGTGCGGCCGCCGACTACGACGAGTGGGCGCGGCTGACCGGGGAGGACGGCTGGTCCTACGCGAGCGTGCTGCCGCTGTTCCGGCGCAGCGAGGACAACGCCCGCGGCGCCTCCGAGCACCACGGCGTCGGCGGTCCGCTGCGCGTGGAGGACCTGCGCTCGCCGCACCCGTGGACCCGCGCCGTCGTCGCCTCCGCCGTCGCCGCGGGCCACCCCCGCAACGACGACTTCAACGGCGCCCGCCAGGACGGCGTCGGGCCGTACCAGGTCACCCAGAAGCGGGGCCGCCGCTGGTCCGCGGCCGACGCGTTCCTCGAGCCGGCGAAGCGCCGGCCCAACTTGACCGTGCGCACCGGCGCCTCCGCGACCCGCGTGCTGCTGTCGGGGAGCCGGGCGACCGGCGTCGCGTACCTGCGGGGCGGGCGGCGGCACACCGCGCACGCCTCCGCGGAGGTCGTGCTCGCCGGCGGCGCGGTCAACTCCCCGCAGCTGCTGATGCTCTCCGGCATCGGGCCGGCCGACCACCTGCGCTCGGTCGGCGTCGAGGTGCACGCCGACCTCCCCGGCGTCGGCACCGGACTGCAGGACCACCCGCTCGTGCCCACGATCTGGCACGTCCGCTCGGGGAGGTCGCTGTTCCGCGCCGAGTCGCCGTCGGGGTACGCGCAGTGGTTCGCCGCCCGCCGCGGCCCGCTCACCTCGAACCTCGCCGAGGCGGGGCTGTTCACCCGGTCCGCGGACCAGCTGGCCGAGCCCGACCTGCAGTACCACTTCCTGCCGGTCAAGTTCTGGCGGCAGGCCGAGGTCGACCCGGACGTCGACGCGTTCACCGCCGCGACCGTCCTGGTGCACGTGCACTCCCGGGGATCGGTGCGGCTGCGCTCGGCGGACCCCACCTGGGCACCGGCCATCGACGCCGGCTACCTCACCGACGAGCGCGACCTCGAGGCGCTGGTCACCGGCGTCGAGCGCTCCCGGGAGATCGCGTCGGTCGGGCCGCTGGCCCGGGTCCTCGCGGACGAGTGGTCACCCGGCGGCGCGGTGCGCGGGCGGGCCGCTCTGCGGGAGGAGGCGCGGCGGACCCTCGAGTCGCTGTACCACCCGGTGTCGTCCTGCCGGATGGGCACCGACGACCTCGCCGTGGTCGACCCCCAGCTGCGCGTGCACGGCGTCGACGGGCTCCGGGTGGTCGACGCCTCGGTGATGCCGACGCTGGTCCGCGGCAACACGAACGCCCCGACGATCATGATCGCCGAGCGCGCGAGCGACCTGATCAAGACCGACCTCGCCGCGGCCTCCCTCCCCTGACGGACTTCGGGGCGGTAATGGCCGCCGTCCGGCCGGGCCATCACCGCCCCAGAGTTCCTGAGGGTGGCTAGCCGTGGGCCTCGGCGGCGGCTGCGGGGGTCGGCGCGACCGGGAGGGTCGTCTCCGGGTCCGCGGGCCGGCGGCGGATCGAGATGGACAGCACCGCGGCGACGAGGCACAGCGCCGCGGCCGCGTACCAGGCGCCGTCGTAGGAGCCGGTGACGTCCCGGACGACGCCCGCCCCGAACGCGGCCACCGCGGCACCCACCTGGTGCGCGGCGAACACCCAGCCGAACACCACCGGCGCCCGCGCACCGAAGTACTGGCGGCACAGCGCGAGGGTCGGCGGCACGGTGGCCACCCAGTCCAACCCGTAGAACACGATGAACGCGATCATCGACGCCTGGATGTCGGTGCCGAACAGCTGCGGCAGCAGGAACAGCGACATCCCGCGCAGCCCGTAGTAGGCCAGCAGCAGCACCCGGGGGTCGACCCGGTCGGTGAGCCAGCCGGAGAACACGGTGCCCGCGACGTCGAAGACGCCGACCACCGCCAGCAGCCCGGCGGCCGTCGTCACCGGCATGCCGTGGTCGTGCGCGGCGGGGATGAAGTGCGGCTGCACCAGCCCGTTCGTCGAGGCCCCGCAGATCAGGAAGCCCCCGGCGAGCAGCCAGAACGGCCGGGTGCGCACGGCGTCGGCCAGCCCGCGCAGCGCCGTCCGGGCCGGGTTGCCGTGCACCGGGTCGACGTCGTCCGCGGGCGTGCCACCGAACGGCGCGACGCCCAGGTCACGCGGCCGGTCCCGGAGCAGCCAGGCGACGAAGGGGACGACGGCGAGCGCGGCCGCCGCCGTCCCCAGCGCCGCCGGCCGCCACCCCCACCGCTCGTCGACCACGGCCACGATCGGCAGGAACACCAGCTGCCCGGTCGCACCGGCGGCGGTGAGCACGCCCGACACCAGCCCGCGGCGGGCGACGAACCACCGGCCGGTCACCGTGGCCACCAGGGACATGGCCATCGACCCGGTGCCCAGCCCGACGAGCACGCCCCAGCACAGCACCAGCTGCCAGCTCGCCGTCATGCCGACCGTCGCCGCGCTGCCCGCGGCCACGACGAGCAGCGCGGTGACCACGACCCGCCGGATGCCGAACCGCTCCATGAGCGCCGCGGCGAACGGCGCGGTGAGGCCGTAGAGCGCCAGGTTCACCGCCACGGCGGCGGAGATGGTCGACAACGACCAGCCGAACTCCTCGTGCAGCGGGGCGATGAGCACCCCCGGGACCGCGCGGAACGCGGCCGCGCCGAGCAGCGCCAGGAAGGTCACCGCCGCCACCCACCAGGCGGGGTGGATCCGTCGGGTGCGGGTCGGGAGCACGGCGGTCACGACAGGAGATCCTGCCGGTCCCCACCGCGAGCGAAGAAGTGGCCCGACGGCCATCCTCTGCAAGGATCCGGCCATGGCCGTGCACGAGGTCGCCGTCCTCGCCCTGGAACGCACCATCTCCTTCGAGCTGGGCCTGCCGCACGCCTTCCTCGGCGGCGCGGTGGACGCCGCCGGTCAGCCGCTGTACCGGGTCCGCGTCGCCACGGTCGACGGCGGCCCGGTGCGGACGTCGGCGGGCTTCGCGGTCCAGCCCGACCACGGCCTGGAACTGCTGGAGACGGCCGGCACCGTCGTCGTCCCCGGGGTGTACGGCGGGCCGCAGATGGACGACGGCACGCTCCACCCCGGCCTCGCGCAGGCCCTGACCCGGGCCACCGGGCACGCCCGGATGGTCTCCATCTGCACCGGGGCGTTCGTGCTCGCCGCGGCGGGGCTGCTCGACGGGCGCCCGGCGACGACCCACTGGCTGCACGCCCCGGCGTTCACCGCCCTGTTCCCCCGGGTGCGCCTCGACCCCGGAGTGCTCTTCGTCGACGACGGCGACGTGCTCACCTCGGCCGGCAACGCGGCCGGCATCGACCTGCTGCTGCACCTCGTGCGCCGGGACCACGGCAGCGAGGTGGCGACGGCGATCGCCCGCCGCCGGGTCGTCGCCCCGTGGCGGGACGGTGGCCAGTCGCAGTTCATCGAGCGCCCCCTCCCCCAGTCGGGCGACTCCGGGACGGCGGCCACCCGCGCCTGGGCACTGGCCCGGCTCGCCGAGCCGCTGACCCTCGAGGACCTGGCCGGCCACGCGGCGATGAGCGTGCGCACCTTCACCCGCCGGTTCCGCCAGGAGACCGGGGTGAGCCCGGCCCGCTGGCTGGCGCAGCAGCGGGTGTCCCGGGCCCGGGAGCTGCTGGAGTCGACCGACGCACCGGTCGAGCGGGTCGCCGCCGAGGCGGGGTTCGGGACGACGGCGTCCCTCCGGCAGCACCTGCACGACGCGATCGGAGTGGCGCCGCTGGCCTACCGGCGCACCTTCCGGGGAGCCCGACCCACCCCCATGTGATCAGGGACTCCACCCGGTGACGGGATGCATCTGGCAGAGTGAGGGCACCGGCGCCGCCCCCTGCTCATCCGAGAGCGGGTGGACTCGACGTCGGCGCGAGGCAGCGCCACCCTGGCGCGCCGGCGACCCGACGTCCGACCCGGATGCGCGCAGCGGCCCCGACAGGTGGCCCCGCCCCGGTGGATGAACGGTGGCCACCGGAGTGTTGAGGACTTCCAGATGACTTCTCCCAGCTCGTCCACCCCTGCCCACGGCGACGGCGCCGACCGTCCGCGCCGCCGCGCCACCCGCCCGGCCGCCGCCCCCAACGGCGCGGCGTCCGCCCCCGCCTTCCGCTCCGCGCCCTCCGCGCGGCCTGCCGCCCCGGCTCCGGCCGGGCACCAGTCGGCGCCGACCGCACCGGCCGGTGAGGTCGGCGAGGCCCGCAGCCGTCGCCGCCGCGGCGGCCGGGGCCGCGGAGCCGGCCTGCAGGACGACGTGACCCAGCCGGCCGCCGTCGAGGTGACCATGCCCGTCGTGAGCGCGCCCGTCGTCCCGGCCGGTGACCTGGCCACCGTGGTGCCCACCGACACCACCTTCGCCGAGCTCGGCGTGCCCGCCCCGCTGGTCGAGGTGCTCACCGCCAGCGGCATCACCGCGCCCTTCCCGATCCAGGTCGCGACGCTGCCGGACACCCTGGCCGGCCGGGACGTGCTCGGCCGCGGTCGCACCGGCTCGGGCAAGACCATCGCCTTCAGCCTCCCGCTGGTGGCCCGGCTCGCCTCCTCGACGACCAAGCGGCTGCCCAAGCGGCCGCGCTCGCTGATCCTGGTGCCGACCCGTGAGCTGGCCAACCAGGTGTCCGCCGTCGTCGACCCGCTCGCCCGCGCGCTCGGCCTGAAGACCACCGTCGTCTTCGGCGGGGTCGGCCAGAACCCGCAGGTCACGGCGCTCGCCGGCGGCATCGACGTGCTCATCGCCTGCCCCGGCCGGCTCGAGGACCTCATCGGCCAGGGCCACGCCGACCTCGGCGCGGTCGAGGTGACCATCCTCGACGAGGCCGACCACATGGCCGACCTCGGCTTCCTGCCGGGCGTCAAGCGCCTGCTGGACCGCACCCCCAAGGGCGGCCAGCGCCTGCTGTTCTCGGCGACCCTGGACAACGGCGTCGACGTGCTGGTGAAGCGGTACCTGTCGAACCCGGTCACCCACTCGGTCGACCCGGCCGTCGCCCCGGTCTCGACGATGAGCCACCACGTGTTCCGCGTGGACACCCTCGACAAGGCTGCCGTGGTCAAGGAGCTCGCCTCCGGCCTGGGCCGCAGCGTCCTGTTCACCCGCACCAAGCACCAGGCGAAGAAGCTGGCCAAGCAGCTCAGCGCGGCCGGCGTCCCGGCCGTGGACCTGCAGGGCAACCTCAGCCAGAACGCCCGCGAGCGGAACCTCGAGGCGTTCAGCAACGGCTCGATCCGGGTGCTGTGCGCGACCGACATCGCCGCCCGCGGCATCCACGTGGACGACGTCTCCATCGTCGTGCACGTCGACCCGCCGACGGAGCACAAGGCGTACCTGCACCGCTCCGGCCGCACCGCCCGCGCCGGGGCCGGGGGCACGGTCGTCACCATCGCCACCCCCGACCAGACCGGTGAGGTCCGCACGCTGACCCGCCAGGCCGGCATCACCCCGACGGTCGCAGCGGTCCGCCCGGGTGCGGCGGAGATCACCGCGCTCACCGGCCCGGCCGCGCCGTTCGTGGAGCCCGCTCCGGCACCCGAGCCGCAGCCGCAGGGCGCCGGGGGCGGTCGCCGTCGGCGCGGCGGGGCAGCTCCGGCGTCCTCGTCGTCGGCCGGCGGGTCGAACGGCCGCGGGCAGCGCTCCGGGCCGGCGCGCACCCGCGCGGAGCTCGCCGCGCGGGCCGGTCAGGCGCCCGCCGGCGCCGGTCGCGGCCGCGGTCGCTCCGGCCGCTGAGCAGCTGATCCCCTCACGGGGACCTCATGATCACCTCGCGCTGGTGGTTGCTCCCTCGGACGGGAGGCAACCACCGGCGCGAGGTGACCTGCATGTCGGGGGCCGGCGCGCGGTCGCGGGAGCACGCCGGGCCGACCAGGATGAGGTTGAGCACTGGAGCACCCCGCGAGCAGAAGAAGGTCCTCATGCGCCTGCCCATCACCCTCAGCGAGATCGCTCCCCGCGTCGCGACCGGCGCGTTCATCCTCAACTCCGGCCTCGGGAAGCGGGACGTCGACGAGGCGACCGCCGCCGGGCTGCACGGCTTCGCCAGCGGCACGTACCCGTTCCTGGCCAAGGTGCCGCCGGCGACGTTCGCGAAGGCCCTCTCGACCGCGGAGATCGCCGTCGGCGCCGCGCTGCTGACACCGCTCGTCCCGACCGCCGTCGCCGGCGCCGCGCTGACCGCGTTCTCCGCCGGGCTGGTCGGTCTCTACCTGCGCACTCCGGGCATGACCAAGCCGGGCGCCAGCGTCGCCCCCACCCAGGAGGGGCTCACGGTCTCCAAGGACGTGTGGCTGCTCGGCATCGGCATCGGCCTGCTGACCCGGGGACTGGTCGACCGGCCGGACCGGACGGCGACCCGCCCGGCCGGCCGCACGGCCCACAGGGTCTCGGCGAAGGGGGCGCGGAAGGTGGCGGCCGCCGACCGGAAGGCGCACAAGGCCTCGGCGAAGGCGGGCCTCGCGGCCGGCGCGGTCACCGCCCGGGCCCGCGAGCGCTCGCACCGCTGAACGTCAGCCGGCGAGCTCGGCGGCCAGCTCCCGCACGATCCGCGCGACGTCGTCCGGCCGGGTGTGCACCACCATGTGCGCGGCACCCGGCAGCTCCACCAGCCGGCCGTCCGGCGCGCAGCCGGCCAGGCGGAGGGCCCAGTCCCGCGGGACGAGCGCGTCGCGCTCCCCCCGGACGACGACCACCGGGACCCCGACCCGCCGCAGGACCTCGTCCAGCCGCTCCCGCACCGTCTGCCGCCACAGGGCGGCCATGGCCCGCGGGCCGGTGTGCAGCCACTGCCGGAGCACCAGCGGCACCTGCCACCACGGCTCGTGCGCGGCCGTGCGCACCCACCGCGCGGCCAGGACGGCGAACCGGCGCAGCCGCGGGTCGGGGGTGGGGCCGAGCAGCAGCAGACCCACCACCCGCGGGTCCCCGACCGCCGCGGCGGCGACGAGCAGGCAACTCTGCGAGTGACCGACCAGTACCACCGGAGCCACGCCCGGCCGGTCGCGCAGCCGCTGCACCAGCCCCGGGAACGCCGGGACCTGCGTCCGCAGGCCCATCCCCGGCAGGCTGAGCACGCGACCGCCGACGCGCGACCGCACCCGCGCCGACGAGCGTTCGTCCAGGCCCATCCCGGGCACCCACAGGAAATCGGGAACACCGTTCGCCTCGACGCTGCTGATCACGATGCCGACTCTCCCCGGGACGACGGCACCCCGTGTCGCAGGGGTGGCCGCGAGGACCGAGGCACGAGTGGGAGGATGGCAAACATCATGACGACATCAGGAGGCACCGTGACCACCCCAGCCCGCACCAACGGCCAGCGACCGCGGGTCGTCATCGTGGGGTCCGGGTTCGGTGGCCTGTTCGCCGCCCGGCGGCTCGCCAAGGCCCCCGTCGACATCACGCTGGTCGCCAAGACCAGCCACCACCTCTTCCAGCCGCTGCTCTACCAGGTGGCCACCGGCATCCTCTCCGAGGGCGAGATCGCCCCGGCCACCCGCGAGATCCTGCGCAGCCAGGCGAACGCCCGGGTGGTGCTCGGGGAGGTCACGCACATCGACCTCGCCGCGCGCACGGTCACCTCCACCGTGCTCGGCCGCACCACGGTGCACCCCTACGACGAGCTGATCGTCGCCGCCGGTGCCGGCCAGTCGTACTTCGGCAACGACCACTTCGCCGAGTTCGCCCCCGGCATGAAGAGCATCGACGACGCTCTCGAGCTGCGCGGCCGCATCTTCGGCGCCTTCGAGCTCGCCGAGCTCGCCACCGACCCGCACGAGATCGACCGGCTGCTGACCTTCGTCGTCGTCGGCGCCGGCCCCACCGGGGTCGAGATGGCCGGCCAGATCGCCGAGCTCGCCCGGCGCACCCTGCGCCGGGACTTCCGCAGCATCGACCCCACCAGCGCCCGGGTGATCCTGCTCGACGCCGCTCCGCAGGTGCTGCCGCCCTTCGGCGAGCTGGGCAAGAAGGCGCACAAGCGGCTCAACGAGATGGGCGTCGAGGTCCAGCTCGGCGCGATGGTCACCGGCGTCGACGCCGACGGCCTGACCGTCAAGGACGGCGACGGGCACGAGCGGCGCATCCACTCGGCCACCAAGATCTGGGCCGCCGGCGTGCAGGCCAGCGAGCTGGGCAAGCTCCTCGGCGAGCAGTCCGGTGCCGCGGTCGACCGGGCCGGCCGCATCGCGGTCGAGAAGGACCTCACGCTGCCCGGGCACCCCGAGGTGCACGTGGTCGGCGACATGATCTCGCTGGACAAGCTCCCCGGGGTCGCGCAGGTGGCGATCCAGGGTGGCCGCTTCGCCGCCGACGCCATCAAGGCCCGGCTCGCCGGCCGGCCGGTCGCTCCGGAGTTCCACTACCACGACAAGGGCAGCATGGCGACGATCTCGCGGTTCTCCGCGGTCGCCGACATCGGCAAGCTGAAGCTCACCGGCTTCATCGCCTGGGTGCTGTGGCTCGTCGTCCACATCATGTACGTGGTGGGCTTCAAGAGCCGGTTCACCACGGTCTTCCACTGGGCCATCAGCTTCATGGGCCGGGGCCGCTCGCAGCGCGTCGCCACCCAGCAGCAGGTCTACGGCCGGCTGGCCCTGGAGGAGCTGGGCTCGGGCTTCGAGGTCTCCAAGACCGGCGGTCGCCAGCACGTCACCACGCCCGTCGACGTGACCGGCCGCGACTCGGCCTGACCCCCGCACGACACACCGGCCCGGGTCCCGCTGCTGCGGGACCCGGGCCGGTGTCGCGAGCAAGCCGGTCAGAACGGGTAGGCGGGCAGGTCGCCGCGCAGCGTGACCCACTGCGTCTCGGTGAACGCCTCGATGTTCGCCTGCGGACCGCCGTGCCGGGAGCCGGTGCCCGAGGCGCCGACCCCGCCGAACGGGGCGACGGCCTCGTCGTTGACCGTCTGGTCGTTGACGTGCACCAGGCCGGCCGGGATCCGCTCGGCCAGCTGCAGGCCGGCGTACACGTCGCGGGTCAGGATGCCCAGGGACAGGCCGTACTCCGTGCCCGCGGCCAGCGCCGCCACCTCGTCGACCGAGGAGAACGGCGTCACCGGCGCGACCGGGCCGAAGATCTCCTCCTGGTAGGCCGGCGCATCCACCGGGACGTCGCCGAGCACGGTCGGCCGGTAGAACAGCCCCTCGAAGGTGCCCCCGGTGCGCACCGTGGCGCCGGCCTCCACGCTCGCGGTGACCAGCCCGTGCACCCGGTCCCGCTGCCCGGCGTCGATGACCGGGCCGAGCGCGACCTGCTCGCGGAACGGGTCGCCGACCGGCAGGTGCTCGACCTTGCCCGCCAGGATCGACGTGTACTCCTCGGCGATCGACTCGTGCACCAGGTGCCGGCTGGTCGCCATGCAGATCTGCCCGGAGTGGGAGAACGTGCCCCAGGCGCCGACCGACGCCGCGGCGGTCACGTCGACGTCGGGCATCACGATGAGCGCGGAGTTGCCGCCCAGCTCCAGGTGGGCGCGCTTGAGGTGCCGGCCGGCCAGGGCGCCGACCGCGCGGCCGGCCCTCGTCGACCCGGTGAAGGCGATGACCCGCACGGCCGGGTCGACGACGAGCGCCTCCCCGACGTCGGCGCCGCCGGGCAGCACCTGGAACACCCCGGCCGGGACGCCCGCCTCCTCGAAGACGCGGGCGAACACGGCGCCCCCGGAGATCGCGGTGCGCGGGTCGGGCTTGAGGACCACCGCGTTGCCGAGCGCGAGCGCCGGGGCGATCGCCCGGACGGCCAGGATGGTCGGCACGTTGAACGGCGCGATGACGCCGACGACGCCGACCGGCACCCGGCGGGCGAAGGACAGCCGCGGCGCGCCGGTGCGCAGCAGCTCCCCGTACGGGTGGCTGGGCAGGGCGGAGGCCTCGTAGCACTCCTGCGCGCTGGTGTGCACCTGGAAGTCGCCGAACGGCTGGATCGCACCGGACTCCCGGGCCAGCCAGCCCTTGATCTCCGCGGCGTGCTCGGTGAGCAGGTCCCCGGCCCGGCGCAGCACGGCGGCGCGCTGCTCGAACGGCAGGGCCGCCCATGCCCGCTGCGCCTCGGTCGCGCGGGCGCCGGCCTTCTCCACGTCGTCGGGGGTGGCCCGGCCGACCTCACCGAGCTCCGCGCCGGTGGCCGGCTCGACGGCGGGGTAGGTCCCCCCGCTCCCGTCGGTCCAGGACCCGGTCCAGACCTTGCCGTGCCAGGCGCCGTCCTCGAGCAGTGGCATGTGTCCTCGTCTCCTCGCTGCCTCGTGGTCCCCGGCGCCTGCCACGGCGGCGGCCCCGGGTCCGGCCGCCATTGTGGTCAGCGGGGACGACCAGCAGGCGGCGCCCCCCGCAGGCCCCTACCGTCGACCTCCGGACCGGACCGCACCCACGCGCGCCAGGAGGCATCGGACCCGTGGCCACACCCCCCTCCGCCGTCCGCGAGCACGCCACCGGCTGGGTGGCCGCGCTGTGCTGGACGGCCGTGCTGCTCGACGGCTTCGACCTCGTGGTCGTGGGCACCGTCGTCCCGGCGCTGCGCACGCCCGAGGAGTGGGCGCTCAGCGACGGCGGGGCGACGTTCGTCGTCACCATCGGCCTGGTCGGCATGACGATCGGGGCGCTCACCATAGGCGCGCTCACCGACATCGTGGGCCGGCGCAAGGCGCTCATCGGTGCGGTGACGTCGTTCTCGCTGTTCACCCTGCTGTGCGCGCTGGCGCCCAACGCGGGGGTCTTCGGGGTGCTGCGCTTCCTGGCCGGCATCGGGCTGGGTGGCTGCCTGCCGACGGCGATCGCGCTGGTCAACGAGTTCACCCGGCGGGCGGCCGGGCGGGCGACCACGACGATGATGACCGGCTACCACGTGGGGGCCGTGCTCACCGCCGCGCTGGCGATCGTCGTCGTCGAGCCGCTCGGCTGGCGCTGGATGTTCGTGATCGGGGCCGCGCCCGCCCTGGTGGTCGTGCCGCTCATGGTGCGGCACCTGCCGGAGTCCCCGGCCTACCTGGTCTCGCACGGTCGCCGTCCCGAGGCCGAGCGGATCGCCGCCCGGTACGGGCTGGACCTGGAGGCGGCCCCGCCGGCTCCTCGCGGGGCGACGGCGACGCTGCGGTCGCTGTTCACCGACGGCCGGCTGCGGACGACGCTGGCGATCGGGGTGACGTCGTTCATGGGGCTGCTGCTGGTGTACGGCCTCAACAGCTGGCTGCCCACGATCATGCGGGAGGCCGACTACGAGCTCGGCGCCGCGCTGGCGTTCCTGCTGGTCCTCAACCTCGGCGCCATCGCCGGGCTGCTGGTCGCCGGCCGGGTCGCCGAGCGGATCGGGTCGCGCACCGCGGGGATCGCCTGGTTCGCGGCCGGCGCGGTGTTCCTGGCCCTGCTGTCGGTCCGGCTGCCGCTGGCCGGGATCTACCTCATGACCTTCCTGACCGGCTGCTTCGTGTTCAGCGCCCAGGTGCTCGTGTACGCGTTCACCAGCAGCAACCACCCGCCGCACGTCCGCGCCACCGCGCTGGGCTGGGCGGCCGGCGTCGGCCGGGTCGGCGCGATCACCGGCCCGGTGGTCGGCGGCACCCTGCTCGCCGCCGGCCTCGCCTTCCCGTGGGGCTTCTACGTCTTCGCCGTCGTGGGCGCGCTGGGCGCGCTGGCCCTGGCGGTCACCCAGGTCCGGCGGGACCGCGCCGTCGCCTGACCGCCACGGGGCACCCCAACGGGTCACCCCTGCCTCCCCGGTCGTGCAGCAGCCTCCCGGACCGGCCGATCCACCGCTTCGACATGGACGAGACGCAGCTGCCGCGCAGGGTGCCGGCCCGGGTCGCGCTGCTGGCGTGGCTGTACGGGCTCAGTGGCGCGTTCTCCCTGCTCGGCGCCCTGGCACCGCTGGCCGCAGACACCCCGGTGGGGCTGCTCGCCGGGCTGGCGGGAACCGGGCTGACCGTCGGCGCCGCGTTGTGGGTGGCCGGCCCGCGGGTCCCGGGCGTCCTGCTGCACGGCGCGCAGCTGCTGGTCGCCGTCCTGGTGGCCCTGCTCGCCTCCCGGTCGGTCACCGCCGCCGGCGTCGTGGGGCTCGGGCCGGTGCTGATCGCGCTCGGGCTCTACGCCGCGCACTTCTGCTCCGCGGCCGCGGCCCGCGCGCACACGGCGGGCGCGATCGTGCTGGTCACCGCCGGTGTCGCCGCCGCCCCGCCGGACCGGGTGCTGCTGCCCTGGTCGGTCGCGGCGGTGACGGCGGCCGTGCTCACCGAGGCGCAGGTCCGGCTCAGCGCCCGGCTGCGGGCCGACGCCTCCACCGATCCGTTGACCGGGCTGGCGAACCGGCGTGCCTGGGAGGCCGAGGCGCGGCGCAGCCTGGCCCGGGCGCGGCGCAGCGGGGAGCCGCTGAGCGTCGCCGTCCTGGACCTCGACGACTTCAAGGTCGTCAACGACCGCGACGGGCACGGCGCCGGCGACCGGGTGCTGCAGGACCTCGCCGCGCACTGGACCCGGCGGTTGCGCACCTCGGACCTGCTGGGCCGGCACGGGGGCGACGAGTTCGTGGTCTGCCTGCCCGGCACCGACCTCGCCGGCGCCCGAGAGGTGCTGAGCCGGCTGGACCCGGCCACCGCGCCGATCGGCTGGTCGGTGGGTGCGGCTACCGCCGGCCCCGGCGACACGCTCACCACGCTGCTGCAGCGGGCCGACGAGGAGCTCTACTCCTCAAAGCGGGACCGACGGGCCAGCCGGTGAGGGTCAGCCGTCGTCGGCCAGCCGCTCCGCGCGGGCGGCGGCCCGTTCGCTGATCGCTGCCGCCGTGGCCGAGCGCCGGGCGGCGGCGTCCCGGCGCTTCTCGGCCGCGTGCACGTCCCCGGACGCCGCGCCGGCCTGCCGCTCGGCCCGCTGCAGCTCCTCGGTCAGCTCCTCGACCCGGGCACGCAACCGGTCGCGCTTCTCGGCGGCCGCGGCCAGCTGCTGCTCGGCCGCCTCGGCCGCCGCGGCGGCGTCCCGGGCGCGGGCGGCGGCCTCCTCGGCGTCCCGTCGCGCCTGCTCGGCCTCGCGACGGCGGCGTTCGGCCTCCTCCCGGCGCCGCCGCTCCTCCGCCTCCTGGCGGGCCGCGGCGTCGTCCTGCCCGCCCTGCTTCCTCGGGCGCACCGGCGCCGCGGGTGCGGCGGCGGGGCGCAGCAGCGGAGCCACCGCGCCCTCGATGTCGACCGGCCCGATCCCGGTGTAGCTCAACGACGAGGTGAGCCGCCCCTCCCGCAGGGCGGCACCGGCGTCCGGATCGGCGATCGCCGCGCGCAGGGTCTCCTCGACCTGCTCGGCGACCGCGCTGCTGACGTCGTGCCCCTCCTGGTGGGCCAGCGCCCGGGCCTGCCGGGTGAGGGCGGCGACCACCTGGTTCCGCTGCCGGCCCAGCTCACGCAGCTGCTCCCCGGACAGGTTCGCCGTGGCCTGGCGCAGCAGCTCCCCGAGCTCCACCAGCTGGCCGACCTCCTCGGGCTTCCGGCGGGCGAGCAGGTTGCCGACCCAGGCCGCGGTGGTGGGCTTGGGGAGCGCCGCGATGGCCTTGGACAGTTCCTTGTCACCCTCGGCCTTCGCCCGGTCCCGGGCCTCCGAGCGGGCGGCGACGAACTCGTCCGGCGGCACCGCGTAGAGCTCGTCGGCGACGTCGGAGAGGTCCACGGCCGCCATGGTGCCCGACACCGGCCCCGGCACACTGCTCTCCCGTGGCCACCGCCGTGCGACTGCTGCAGGTCCCCTACGACTCGGGCGTTCGGGATGCGCGGATGGGCGCCGGTCCGACGGCCCTGGCGCGGGCGGGTGCCGCCGGGCGGCTGCGCGCCCGCGGCCACGCCGTGCGCGAGCAGGTGCTGCACCCGGCACCGGGCTGGCAGGCGGAGCTCCGGACGGCGTTCGAGCTGCAGCGCGCGGTGGCCGGGGCCGCCGCGGAGGCGCACGCCGGCGGGGAGCTGCCGCTGCTGCTGTCGGGCAACTGCAACCCCACGGTCGGGATGCTCGCGGCCCTCGGCGGCCCCCGGACCGGGCTGGTCTGGCTGGACGCGCACGGCGACCTCAACACCCCCGGCGGCGACGCGGGCGGCTTCCTGGACGGGCACGGACTGGCGATGGCCGTGGGCTGGTGCTGGCGCGCGGCGACCGCGACGGTGCCCGGGTTCGTCCCGCTGCCGGAGGAGCACGTGGTGCTGGCCGGCGCCCGCGACCTCGACCCGCCGGAGCTCGAGGCGCTGCCCCGCTCGGCCATCCGCTGGCTGCCGCCCGCGGAGGCCCGGGATCCCGCCGCCACCGCGGTGGCCCTGGACGAGCTCGCGGCGCGGGTGGACGTCGTCCACCTGCACGTGGACCTCGACGTCCACGACCCCTCGATCGCCCCCGCCAACGGCTACGCCGCGCCGGACGGCCTCACCGCCGGCGAGGTGCAGCGGATCGCCCGCTCGGTGGCCGTGCGGGTGCGGCTGGGATCGGCGACGCTGGCCGCCTACGACCCCTCCTACGACCCGGCCGGCCGGATGCGGGGGACCGCCCTGGACCTGCTCGAGGTGCTGGCCGAGGTGGCCGGCTGAGGATCAGGGACGGCGCCAGTCGGACGACTCCAGGTGCGAGCCGGCCTGCGGGCCCATGGTGAGCATCCCGCCGTCCACGGCCCAGGAGGCACCGGTGACGTACGCGGCCGCGGGGGAGGCCAGGAAGGCCACGACGGCGGCGACCTCGTGGGCGTCGCCCGGGCGCGGGATCGGGATGCCGGGGCGCTCGTGGCCGGGTGCGGTCGGGTCCTCGTCCTCCTGGCCGGTCATCGCGGTGGCGATCTCCCCCGGCGCCACCGCGTTGACGGTGATCCCGTGCTCGCCGAGCTCCAGGGCGGCGACCTTCGTGAGCAGCCCGAGCCCGCCCTTCGCGGCGCAGTAGGCGGCGGTGCCGACCCGGGGCTGGTGCTCGTGCACGCTGGTGATGTTGATGATCCGGCCGCCGCGGCCGGCGGCGACCATGCGCCGCGCGGCCCGCTGCAGGCACAGGAACGCGCCGTCCAGGTCGGTGGCCAGCACCTCGCGCCAGGTCGCGTAGTCGGTGTCCAGGACGCTCGACGCGTGCCCGGTCCCGGCGTCGTTGACCAGGACGTCGATGCCCCCGAGCGCGTCGGCCAGCTCGTCGACGACGTCCTCGGCGCCGGGCAGCCGGGTGAGGTCCAGGTGCCGCAGCTCGGCGCGACGGCCCGCGCGGCGCACCAGCTCGGCGGTCTCCTCCCCCATCGCCTGGTCCCGGTACCAGGTGACGCCGACGTCGTGCCCCTGCTCGGCGAGGGCGACCGCGACGGCCCGGCCGATGCCGGACTCCGACCCGGTGACGACGGCGACGCGCTGCCGGCTGCTGGAGGTCATGGCCGCGGACTACCCGGCCGTCCCCCCGTGGACGCGCGGCCGAAGCGCTGGGACCACTCCGCCAGCAGCTCGCGCAGCTCGACCGGCGCGGTCACGGTGAACTCCGCCCGCGTGGCGCCCAGCACCAGCGCGGCCCAGTCCAGGGCGTCGGTCTCCAGCCGGACCCGGCAGCTGCCCGCTCCGGCGTCATCCACCTGGGCCCACCGGCCGACCCGGTCGCGCACCACCTCGGCCGGGGCCTGGACCAGGGCCTCGACGGCGGTGGCGACCCGGAACCGGTCGATGCCGCCCCGGACGAAGGCGGCCGCGTCCTCGGCCGGCAACCGGCGGGGCGCGAAGCGGGCGCCGGTGGTGGTGGCCCCGCTCATCCGGTCGAGCCGGAAGCTGCGCCAGTCGCCGCGCGCCGGGTCGTAGGCGACCAGGTACCAGCGCCGTCCCAGGGGCACGAGCCGGTGCGGCTCGACCAGCCGCTCGGCGGGGCCGCCCGCGGCCGCGGTGTAGGTGAACGCGAGCCGGTCGGTCTCCCGGCACGCCTGCGCGACGGTGATCAGCAGGGCGGGATCGACCGCCGGCCCGCCGTCGGACCACGCCGGAGCCGGCACCGTGACCGCCCGCAGCGCGTCGACCCTGCGGCGCAGCCGGGCGGGCAGCACCGGCACCACCTTGGTCAGCGCCCGCACCGACGCCTCGGCCATCCCGGCGACGGCGCTGGAGGCGGCGGTCTGCAGGCCGACGGTCAGCGCGACCGCCTCGTCGTCGTCCAGCACCAGCGGGGGCAGCGAGGCCCCGGCGGCCAGCCGGTACCCCCCGTCCACCCCGGGCCGGGCCTCCACCGGGTACCCCAGCTCGCGCAGCCGCTCCACGTCCCTGCGCAGGGTGCGCACCGAGATCCCCAGCCGGCGGGCGAGGTCGGCGCCGGACCAGTCGCGGCGGCCCTGCAGGAGCGACAGCAGCCGGAGGGTGCGCCCGGTCGGATCGGTCATGCACCGAAGACTGCCGCACATCGCGGACAGGATCTGGCACCGATCGCCCCTAGCGTCGTCCTCGTCAGGACCCACGACGAAAGGCGAGACGATGCCCACCTCCGCGGAGACCACCGTGACCGGCGAGCGCGCCGACCTGCTCGAGTCCCTCGGCCGGCACCGCTGGTTCCTCACCTACACGGTGCAGGGGCTCACCGACGAGCAGGCCGCGCAGCGCCCCACCGCCAGCGAGCTCACCCTCGGCGGGCTGATCAAGCACGTGGCCGTCACCGAGCGGCGGTGGATCGAGTTCCTGCTGCACGGCCCGTCGGCGATGGGCGGCACCGACGAGGCGAGCATGGCCGACTGGGCCGACGCCTTCCGGATGACCGACGGCGAGACCCTGGCCGGGCTGCTGGACCGGTACCGGGAGGTCGCCGAGCGCACCGACGAGCTGGTGCGGACCCTGCCCGACCTGGACGCCTCGCAGCCGCTGCCCGAGGCGCCGTGGTTCCCGCCCGGTGCCCGCTGGTCGGCGCGGCGGGTGCTGCTGCACGTCATTGCGGAGACCGCCCAGCACGCGGGGCACGCCGACATCCTGCGGGAGACGATCGACGGGCAGAAGACCATGGGCTGACCGCCGGCCGTTCGCCGAGGGCGGACGGCATCCCCTCCCACCCGGGCGGGGCCGGGCGTTCACTGGAGCCGTAACTCCGTAATCAAGGAGGTGGCGCCGATGAGCCCGGCCGACGAGCGGGACACCGGGTCCGCGCTGGACGCCTACTCGCGGGTGGTGACCACGGTGGCCGCCGAGCTGGCCCCGCACGTGGCCGCCCTGGAGGTCAGCGGCCCCGGCGGCCGCGGCGGCGCCGGGTCGGGCGTCGTGGTGAGCGACGACGGCCTGCTGCTCACCAACGCGCACGTCGTCGCGCGGGCCACGGGCGGGCGGGCGGTGTTCAGCGACGGCTCGAGCGCGCCGGTCGTCGTGGTCGGCGCCGATCCGTTGTCCGACCTCGCGGTGGTGCGGGCCCGCGGCGCCACCCCGCCGCCGGCCACGCTCGGCGACGCGGCCACGCTGCGGGTCGGTCAGCTGGTGGTCGCCGTCGGCAACCCGTTCGGGCTGGCCGGCTCGGTGACCGCCGGGGTGGTCAGCGCGCTGGGTCGCTCGCTGCCGACCCGCGACGGGCGGACGGCGCGGGTGGTGGAGGACGTCATCCAGACCGACGCGGCGCTGAACCCGGGCAACTCCGGCGGGGCGCTGGCCGACGCGCAGAGCCGGGTGGTCGGCATCAACACCGCCGTCGCCGGGTGGGGGCTGGGGCTCGCCGTGCCGGTGAACGCCACCAGCCGGCGGATCGTGGAGACGCTGGTCCGCGACGGCCGGGTGCGGCGCGCGTACCTCGGGCTGGTGAGCAGCCCGGTGCCGCTGCCCGCCGACCTCCTCGCCCGGACCGGGCAGCGCCGGGGCCTGCAGGTGCTGGACGTCATCGCCGGCTCACCTGCGGACCGGGCCGGGCTCAAGGCGGGGGACCTGGTGCTGGAGGCCGGGCGGGCGCCGGTGGCCTCGGCGCAGAGCCTGCAGCGGCTGCTGTTCGCCGAGGCGATCGGGGAGCCGCTGCCGGTGACCGTCGTCCGCAACGGCGCGATGGTCGACGTGATCACCGTGCCCAGCGAGCTCACCGGCTGACGTCAGGCTGCAGTGTCAGGCCGTGCCCGCGGGCACGACCTCCTCGGCACGGGTCGACCGCCGGGTGCGCTTCACCCGGTACATCTCGTCGTCCGCGGACCGCAGCAGCTGCTCGGCGGTGCCCCGGTCGCCGGTCCGCAGGCTCACGCCCACGCTGCAGTCGACGCGCACGTCCCGGCCCTCCAGCCGGAAGGGCAGCTCGAAGGTGCCGGCGACCCGGGCCGCGAGCTCTGCGGCGGCCCCGGGCCCGGTCAGCCCGGGCAGCACGATGGCGAACTCGTCGCCGCTGAGCCGGCCGACGGTGTCCTCGGGGCGGACCACGCCGCGCAGCCGATCGGCCACCCGGCGCAGCAGCTCGTCGCCGGCGGCGTGCCCGAGCGTGTCGTTGACCTGCTTGAACCGGTCGAGGTCGCAGAACAGGACGGCGACCTGCCCCGTCCCGCCGGAGGCGTCGAGGGCCGCCGCCAGCCGCTCGCCGAACAGCGCCCGGTTGGGCAGCCCGGTGAGGGGGTCGTGCAGCGCCTGGTGGCGCACCGCCTCCAGCAGGCCGGCCTTCTGAAGCGCGGTGGCCGCCTGGTCGCCGACACCGCGCAGCCGCTCGACGACCTCGCCCCCCGGCGGGAGGACCTGGCCGGTGGCCCAGCTCGCGGTGGCCACGCCGACGAACGCATCCCCCACCATCAGGGGCACGACCGCAACGTCGTCGATCTCGAGCACCCCCAGCAGCCGGCGCAGCGCGGGGCTCGTGCTCCCGGGGTTCAGCACCAGCGGAGCCCGGTCGCCGGTCATGCTGAGCACCTCGGGGACCTCGTCGGGCTGCAGCCGGGCCGCGGCGAAGTAGGCCGCCCGGGCCGGGTCCAGGCCGGCCGAGGCGCGGGCCTGGAGGACGCCCTCGACCGGGTCCCACAGCATCACCGAGGCGCTGCTGGACCCGACGACCCGGGTCAGCGCCTCCGCGACCACCTCGCACACCGCCGTGGCGTCGGTCGCTCCCGCGAGCTGGTGGGACAGGTCCAGCAGGGCGCGGGCCCGGGCGGCCTCCCGGCGGCTCGCGTCCAGGGCCGTCAGCAGGTCGAGCGCGGCGGCGGCGTGCCCGGCGTAGGCGGCCAGCATCGACCGCTCGTCCACCATCCCCCGCGCCCCCGGCTCGTACAGCGTCGCCAGGTGCCCGTGCAGGCGGCGGGCCGAGGCCACCGGGACGACGACGGCGTGCTCACCGATGTCCTGCCCGGCCAGCAGAGCGGCAGCCAACGCCGGGACCCGGTCGGCCGGCACGCCCGCGCTGTGCACCAGCGGCGCTCCCCCGTCGGGCGCGTGCACGGCGAGCAGGTAGCTCGGGGCCAGGACCGCCCGCGCGGCGCGCTCCACCAGTCGCCGGACGGCGGTGCCCGCGTCCTCGCTGCTGGCCAGGTCGGTCGCCGCCCGCTGCAGCTCCTGCAGCTGACCGCGCAGGGCGGCGAGCTCCAGCTCCACGGTGGCCGCGCCGCGTGCCCTGCGGCGGAGCCGGGACCGCCGGTCCCAGGTCAGGTGGTACACGCACGCGGCCGCGCCGTCGGACTCGCACTCGTCGTGCAGGACGCGGGCCGGTGCCAGGCCGAAGACGGCGGGGACGACGCCGATGAGCCCGCGGGCGTAGTCGCAGTCCAACCTCGAGTGCGGATAGCCCGGGCGCAGTCGGTACACGATGGTGGCGTGCGTCGCGCCCAGCTCCTCGACCGCCATCACCGAGGTCGTGGTGAACTTCGCAACCGCCCGCGGCAGGTGCCGATAGACCGCGCGGGGGGACCCCAGCGAGCGCAGGAGCAGCACGATCGTGTCGCTCATGCCGTGCCGCAGTGACTGCGAGCCGACCCTCGACATCGCGGCCGGGTCGCCGAGCACCTCGGTCGCGGCCTCGAACAGCCTGATCCGGGTGTCGTAGCTGCACCAGTGGGAGGGGTCGGCGAGCAGCACGGCGGACGTGGCCACCCCGGACCGGCGGACCACCTCCGCGACGGCGGCCTCGCCGGCGGTGTCGCGCACGTAGTTCAGGAGCAGGCTGGTGGTCGCGCCCGAGGTCTCGCGCGGCTCTCCGGCGCCGGCGGCCGGGGCCGGGCGCTCGACGGCCTGCGGGCCTCCTCCTGGGTACGTCACACCGAGGACGTCGGCAGGCGGGAGCCGGACCCGCAGGCCCCGGCGTCCCGGCGTCCCTCCTTGGGGGTGCCCTGTCCGCGGTGCCCGTCCAGCCAGGCGACGACGTCGTCCAGCACCCGCTCCTGCTCGGGCTCGTTGTGCGGCTCGTGGAACAGCCCGTCGTAGACCTGCCGGGTCACCTCGGCGGAGGTCGCGCGCGCGGGGACGACCTCGCTGGCGGCCGGGGGCACCAGCCGGTCGGCGCCGCCGTGCAGCACGAGCAGCGGCATCCGCAGCGAGGGCAGGCGGTCGGGCAGCACGGTGGCGGCCCGCGTCATCTCCGCCCCGGTGCGGGCCCGCACCTGGCCGGTGTGGTTCAGCGGGTCGCTGCGGTAGGCACGCACGACCGCCGGGTCCCGGCTGATCGCCTCGGCGTCCAGGGTGAGGACGCCGAGGTCCGGCAGCAGCCGGGACACCAGCGGCAGCAGCCTCCCCCGCAGGCCGGCCGCCGCGCTGGTGTCCAGGGCCGGCGCGGAGACGACCGCGCCCCGGACCCGCGGCTCGGGGCTGCCGGTGAGGTATGTCAGGGCGATCAGCCCGCCCATGCTGTGCCCGTAGACGAACAGCGGCACGCCGGGGTGCCGCTCCCCGGCGAGGCGGACCATCCGGTCGACGCCGTCCACCGCGCCGGCCATGCTCGCGATGTCGCCCCGCGTACCGGGCGACCGGCCGTGACCGGGGTGGTCGACGACGTAGGTGGCGTACCCGGCGCGGGCCAGCCGCTCGGCCACGTGCCCGTACCGGCCACCGTGCTCGTGCAGCCCGTGCACCAGCACCACGACGCCTCCCGGGGACGGCGCCGCCCAGGCCTGCCAGTACTGCCCGGAGGCCAGGGTCCCCTCGGTGTGCGCGGCCGTCGCGTCCTCGCCGGGACGGGGTCCGGTCATCGAGCTCTCCTTCGTGCCGGGTGCGGGTCGGGAGCATCCTGACCGGTCGCGGCGACGCGGCGACCGGGAACCCCCGGCCGCGGCGCCTGTGATCGAGACCATCTACCACTCTGGTCGGTCGACCGACCGGATCGGTCGGTGCTGACGTACCGTCGCGGCTGTGGTCCGACCGTTCCGGCAGCAGATCGACGAGAGCATCCTCGACCGGGCCGCCACCCTGTTCGCCCAACGCGGCTTCGCGAAGACGTCGGTGCAGGACATCGCCGACGCGGTCGGCCTGTCCAAGGCCGGCCTGCTGCACCACTTCCCGAGCAAGGACGCGCTGCACGACGCGGTGCGCGCGCAGGCGGCCGCCCTCGGGCAGCGGGTGCTCGACCAGGTGGACGACCTGCCGCCCGGCCCGGCCCGCGACCGGCGCGCGATCGAGGTGCTGGTCGACGTCGCCGTGGCTCACCCCGGGCTGGTCGCCCTGCTGCTCACCCCGGTCCTGCGGGGCGGCACCGACGCCGGCGCGCCCGAGCTGGACGCCGCGAGCGCCGCGGCGCTGCAGGCGTTCGGCGTCGACCCGGAGGCGGCGGCCTCGGAGCGCACCGTCCGGGTCGTCGGGGCGCTCGCCGCGCTCGCGGTCCTGACGTTGGCGGCGCACCACTCCGACCAGACCACCGCGTGGCGGCCGCACGTCGTCGCCACCTGCTTCGACGCGCTCGGCCACCGCGGCCCGGGCACCTCCTCGTCCCGTCCCCACCAGGTGGAGGCCTGATCCGCATGGCTGTCCTGCTGTCCCGACTCGGGGCCTTCTCCCACCGCCACCGACTGGGCGTCGTCCTCGTCTGGCTGGTCGTCCTGGTGGCCGGTGGGGCCGGCGCGGCCACCCTGGCCGGCGAGACGTCGTCGTCCTTCTCGATCCCCGGGCAGGAGTCCACCACCGCGCTCGAGCGGATCGGCGAGGAGTTCGGCACCGGCGGCGGCGCCACCGCCTCGGTCGTGCTGCAGGCCCCCGACGGCGCGACGCTCACCACCCCGGAGAACGCCACGACCGTCGCGACCGTGGTCGCCGGCCTGACCGAGCTGCCCGGGGTCGTGTCGGCCACCAACCCGCTGGACCCCGCGGCCCCCACGGTGAACGCCGACCAGGACACCGCCTACAGCACGGTGACCTACACGGCGCTGCCCGGCGAGGTCACCCCCGCCCAGCAGGACGCCCTGTTCGCCGCCGCCGAGGACGCCCGGAGCACCGGGCTCACCGTCGAGGTCACCGGTGAGGCCACCCAGGTGCCGCCGCACGTCGGCGGTCCCGCCGAGGCGATCGGCGTCGTGATCGCCCTGGTGGTGCTCGCCGTCACCTACGGCTCGCTGGCCGCCGCCGGGATGAACCTGGTGACCGCCCTCGTCGGGGTGGGCATCGGGGTCCTGGGCATCACCATCGCGACCGGCTTCACCGAGCTGTCCTCGACCACCCCGACCCTGGCCGCGATGCTCGGCCTGGCGGTCGGCATCGACTACACCCTCTTCATCGTGACCCGGTACCGGCAGGAGCTGCGGCGCGGCGCGGACGTCCGGACCGCGGTGGCGCTGGCCGCGGGCACCGCCGGCTCGGCAGTGGTCACCGCCGGCCTGACCGTCGTCATCGCGCTGGCCGGGCTCGCCGTCGTCGGCATCCCGTTCCTGACCCAGATGGGCGTCGCAGCGGCCGCGACCATCGTCTTCTCCGTCCTCATCGCGCTGACCCTGGTGCCGGCCGTGCTCGGGTACCTCGGGCACCGGGCGCTGCCGCGCACGCAGCGCTCCACCGGGGCGCACGGGCCCCGGCACGCGGCGCACGCCGCCGGCCGGCGCAGCTTCCTGGTCGGCTGGGCCACCACGGTCACCCGCCGGCGCGTCCTGTCGCTGCTGCTGGCGGTGGTCGCGCTCGGGACGGTCGCCGTCCCGTTCTTCTCGATGCAGACCACCCTCGTGCAGACCCAGCCCGAGGACTCCACCCAGGCCCGGGCCGACCATCTGCTCGCCGACGGGTTCGGCGCCGGGTTCAACGGGCCGATCGTCGTGCTGTTCGAGGGCAGCGGCGCCGCGGAGAGCGCCGCGCAGGTCAGCGGCGCGGTCCTGGGCCTGGACGACGTCGCCCTCGTGACCCCGCCGACCCCGAACGCCGACGGCACCGCCGCGCTGCTCACCGTCATCCCCGCCTCGGGCCCCACCGACCCGGCCACCGAGCAGCTGGTGTCCGACCTGCGGGAGCTGCTCGCCGGCACCGACGGGGTGGACGCCGCCGTCACCGGCGCGACGGCGGTCAGCGTGGACGTCGCCCAGAGCCTCGACGAGGCGATGCCGGTGTACCTGACCCTGGTGGTCGGCCTGGCGCTGGTGCTGCTGGTCCTCGTCTTCCGCTCGCTGCTGGTGCCGCTGGTGGGCGTGCTGGGCTTCCTGCTGACCATCGGCGCCTCGCTCGGCGCCACGGTGGCCGTCTTCCAGTGGGGCTGGCTGGCCGACGTGGTGAACCTCGACGGCACCGGGCCGCTGATCAGCCTCACGCCGATCCTGGTGATCGGCATCCTGTTCGGGCTGGCGATGGACTACCAGATCTTCCTGGTGTCGCGCATGCACGAGGCGCACAGCCACGGCGAGGGACCCCTGGACGCGATCCGCACCGGCTTCCGGCAGGCGGCTCCGGTCGTCGTCGCCGCCGCGCTGATCATGTTCTCGGTGTTCGCCGGGTTCGTGCCCGCCGGGGACGCCACCATCAAGTCGATCGCGTTCGCGCTGGCCGCCGGCATCCTCTTCGACGCCTTCGCCGTCCGGATGGTGCTGGTGCCGGCGGCGCTGGCGCTGCTCGGTGGGCGGGCCTGGTGGCTCCCCCGCTGGCTGGGCTGGCTGCCCACCCTCGACGTCGAGGGCGCCGGGCTCACCGAGCACCGCGCGCACCACCGGGCCGAGGAGCGGCAGCCGGTGGGGGTCGCCGGGCACTGAGCCGGCGGGTGAAGGTCAGCTCGGGGTCGGGAACGCGGCGCAGCAGCGCCGCGTCGGACCGGGGGTCGGACGCCGTCCGCCAGGGCATCCGGTCCCCCTGGCGGGGCAGCTCGCCGGCACCGCGCCGGACGTAGCCCGCGGTGAGGTCCAGCAGCGGGGAGGTCGGCATCGGCGGACCGCTCACCTCCGGCCGGCAGGCGTCGTACCCGTGCGCGTCCAGATGGGCGAGCAGCCGGCCGAGGTGCTCGGCGACCAGCCCGACCTTGAGCGTCCAGGACGCGTGGGTGTAGCCGATCGCGTAGGCGAAGTTCGGGACGCCGGAGAGCATCAGGCCCTTGTAGGTGAGCGTGTCCGGCGGGTGCACGGGGACGTCGTCCACGGTCAGCGCGATGCCGCCGAACGCCTGCAGGGACAGGCCGGTGGCGGTGACGACCAGGTCGGCCTCCAGCTCCCGGCCGGACTCCAGCAGGACCCCGCGCTCGGTGAAGGTGGCGACCCGGTCGGTCACCACCGTGGCGCTGCCGGCCCGGATGGCCCGGAACAGGTCCCCGTCGGGGGCGACGCACAGCCGCTGGCGCCACGGGTCGTACGGCGGGTCGAAGTGCACGTCGACCGGGTAGCCCGCCGGCAGCTGCGCGGCAGTGATCCGGCGGATGAGCCGGCGGGCGGCCTGCGGGTACCGCCGGCAGAACGCCCAGACCGCCCGCTGCACCGCGACGTTCTTGCGCCGGATCAGCGGGTACGCGCGCTCCTCGCCGAGCAGCGACCGCAGCCGCCGGGCCACCGGGTCCGCCCGGCGCACCGGCAGCACGTAGGTCGGCGTGCGCTGGAGCATGGTCACGTGCGCGGCGGTGGCCGCCAGCGCGGGCACCAGCGTGACCGCCGTGGCGCCGCTGCCGATCACCAGCACCCGCCGGCCCGCGGGGTCGAGACCCGCGGGCCAGGACTGCGGGTGGACGACCTGGCCGCGGTACCGCTCCCGGCCGGCGAACCGCGGGGTGAAGCCCTCGTCGTAGCGGTAGTAGCCGGCGGCGCTGAACAACCAGTCGCAGGTCAGCGTCGTCCGCTCGCCGGTGTCGGTGCGCCGGACGTCGACGGTCCAGCGGGCCTCCGCCGAGGACCAGGACGCGCCCACCACCCGGGAGTGGAAGCGCACCTGGCGGTCGACGCCGTGCTCGGCGGCGGTCGTCCGCAGGTAGGCGAGGACCCGGTCGCCGTCGGCGATCGACTGGTCGTCGTGCCAGGGCGCGAACGCGTACCCGAGCGTGTGCAGGTCCGAGTCGGACCGGACGCCGGGGTACCGGAACAGGTCCCAGGTGCCACCGAGGGCGCCGCGGGCCTCCAGCAGCGCGACGGACCGCTGAGGGTGGTCGCGCTGCAGCTGGCACGCCACGCCGATGCCGGAGATCCCGGCGCCCACGATGACGACGTCGAGGTGCTCGGCGGTCACGTCACACCGCCAGCGCCCGGTGCACCGCGACGTCGGCCGGGAGCGCCCGCCCCAGGTCGAGCGCCTCGTCGAACCGCGGCCCCAGTGCCGCGCGCCCGTCGCGGAGGGTCCGCTCCTTGAGCGCGGCGTCGGGGAGGTAGTAGTTGTACCCGCTGCCGAAGGAGCTGCTGAGCATCGCCTCCGCGGCGCCCATGAGCACCGCCGCTCGTTCCCACCGCCCGGCGGCGCCCTCGACGACGGCGAGCGCATCGAGGAAGTACGCGGTGTTCGCCCGGTCGCCGGTCTCCTGGGAGAGGGCGACCCCCTCGCGGAGCATCTCCCCGGCCCGGTCGAACAGCGCCTCGGCGGTGGCGGCCTGGGCGAGGTTGTAGAGGGCGACGTAGGTGACCAGCCGGTCGCCGCGCCGCCGGGCCGACGCGAGCCCGCGCTCGAGCAGGCCGGTGGCGGTACCGGCGTCCCCGCTGACCAGCCGCACCGTGCCCTGCCACACGAGCGTCAGCGACCCGAGCCAGTCCTCCCCCGCCTGCTCGGCCAGCTCCTGCGCCGCGCGGAAGCGTTCTTCCGCCGTCGCCGGGTCGCCGGTGGCCAGCGGCCCGAGCCCGAGCCCGGCCACCGCGTTGGCCTGCAAGCCGACGTCCCCGGTGCGCCGAGCGCACTCCAGTGCCTCGCCCCACCGGGCGGCGGCCACCTCGAAGTCGCTCTGCACGTAGGCCAGGCAGGCCGCGGCCAGCGCCGCGCCGGTGCGGACGGCGTCGTCCAGGTCCGCCCGCAGCGCCGCCTCGGCCCACTCCCGGCCCTGCCGGTCCCCGCCGCGCAGCCACCAGGCCAGCCACATCCACCACACCATCCGGGCGGCGGTCGCCGCGTCCCCGGTGCGCAGCGACCCGGCGATCGCGTGCCGGACGTTGCCGTCCTCGCGTTCCAGCCGGCGCAGCCACGCGACCTGCGCGCCGGTCTGCAGCGCCGGACCCGCTTCCTCGACCAGCCGCAGGTACCGCTCGGCGTGAGCGGCGGTGACCTGCCGCCGGTCCTCCTCGGCCAGCAGCGAGTCGGCGTACTGGCGGATCGGCTCCAGCAGGTCGTAGCGGACCCCGCCGTCGTCCTGGTGGACGGCGACGACGAGGGAGTGCTCGACCAGGTTGCCCAGCGCGGGCAGCACCTCCGCCGGCGCCAGCGCGGGCGCCGCCACCGCCTCCACGCCGGCGAGGTCGAAGCCCCCGGCGAAGACGGTCAGCCGCGGGAACAGCGTGCGCGCGGCCGGGTGCAGCAGGTCTCGGGACCAGTCGAGGGTGGTCCGCAGCCCGCGCTGCCGCACCGGCAGGTCCAGCGTCCACCCGGTGGCCAGCGCCTGGTCCAGCCGGCCCAGCAGGTCGGCCGGGGACAGCAGCCGCACGTGCGTGGCGGCGAGCTCCAGCGCCAGCGGCAGGCCGGACAGCCGCCAGCAGATCGCCGCGACGTCTGCCGCGGTGGCCGCGGAGACCTCGAAGGACGGCAGCACCGAGCGGGCCCGGACGACGAACAGCTCGCCGGCCGCCGATCCGGTCACCGCGGCGGGGTCGGGGTCCTGCGTCGAGCCGGGCAGCGCCAGCGGCCGCACCACGTGCTCCTGCTCGCCGCGGACCCGCAGCGGCGCGCGGCTGGTCACCAGCACGGTGAGCCCGGGGCAGCCGGCGAGGACGTCGGCGACGGCAGGAGCGGCCGCGGCGAGGTGCTCGAAGTTGTCGAGGACGAGCAGCAGCTCCAGCGGTCGCAGCCGGTCGACCAGGGCCGCCACCGGGTCGCCGGAGCCGGGGGCGAGCTCCCGCAGCCCGAGCTCGCGGGCCACGGCGGCGGGCACGGCGTCCGGATCGGCGACCGGCGCCAGCGGGACGAAGGCGACGCCGTCCTGGAAGCCGGGGGTGGCGAGCCGCGCGGCCTCGACGGCGAGCCTCGTCTTGCCGACGCCCCCGGGGCCGGTCAGCGTGAGCAGCCGGGGAAGCGGCGCGGCCAGCAGCCGGACCACCTCGGTCACGTCGGCATCCCGCCCGACCAGCGACGTCGTCGGCGCCGGGAGGGACTGGGGGTGGGCGGGTGGACCCGCGGCTTCCTGGTCGGGTCGCACGCCGGCGAACAGCCACTCCCGGTCGGCGTCGGAGGCCGCCAGCGCGGCGGCGAGTGCGCGCACCGTGTGCGGGTGGGGACGGCGCCGCACCCGGCGCTCGAGGGCGCTCACCCCGTTGGTGCTCAGGCCCGCCCGCTCGGCGAGCTCGGACTGGGTCAGGTGCGCCGCCTCGCGGAGGGTCCGGAGGCGCTCCCCGAAGGGCTCCGCGGGATCCGGCACGCCCCGATGCTAGGTGGCGGCACCCGTCCGGCCGTGGACCTGCTCGTTCGCGGTGTGTGTGCATCGTGTGGGTGCTGCCCGTTCCCCGTCCGCCCGTCCGGCCACCAGGGTGGACGTCGTCCGACGCCGAACGGGGAGGAGCCGACGGTGACCCCGACTGCCCGACGACCCGTCCACGTCGCCGCCGCGTCCGTGCGGACGGCGATCCGCACGCCCTGGGGCGACCGGATCTCCGAGGTGGTCCCGGCGAGCCTGACGGCCGGGGCGTTCGCCTCCTTCCACGTCTTCGCCTCGGCCTCGGCCGCGCGCCCGGCCTACGTCCACCACGCGGCGGACGAGGCGATCGTCGTCGTCAGCGGGACCGTGACGGTCGAGGTGGCCGGCCAGGGACCGCCAGCCGACCTCACCGCGGGAGCCGCGGTGTACGTGCCCCGGGGCGCGCTCCGGTCGTTCCGGACCGGCGCCTCGGGTGCCTGGCTGCTCGTGACGCAGACCCCCGGCCAGGAGCTCGGCGACGTACCGGAGCACCTGGCGAACGCGTCGGCCGACCCGGCCGCCGAGTCGTACCGGCACCTCACCCGCGCGCTGGCGGAGTGCGGCGTCGAGCTGGTCCCGGTGCGACGAGACCTCAGCCGGGGATCAGCGCCCGGCTGACCGTCACCCCCACCTCGGCCCCGTGACCCCGGGCGGCGGTGCGACGGACACCTCGTGCCATCGGCCGCGAACGAGGGGGCGGCCGATGGCGCGAGGGCCATCCCGATGTCAGGCGAGCCAGGTGCCGAGGGTCCAGCCGAGGGCGACGGCGCCCAGCCCGCCCAGCAGGCTCACGACGACGTCGGCCAGCGCGTGGCGCCGCGCGCCGGCCTCCAGCAGACGGAGCACGTCGGAGCTGAAGGTGCTGTACGTGGTGAGGGCGCCGCAGAAGCCGATGCCCACCGCAGCGGCCACCGCGGGAGGGAGCCGGGCGCTGAGCGCGGTCAGCAGGCCGAGGAGGAAGGACCCGGCCACGTTCACCGTCAGCGTGCCCCACGGGAAGATGCCGTCGTGCCGGCGCTGCACCGCCCGGTCGGTGAGGTAGCGGGCCGGGGCGCCGATCGCCGCACCCAGCGCCACCCAGAGGACGGTCACCGCGGCTCCGTCCCGGGAAACCGGGCACGCCGGCCCAGCGAGCGGGCGAGCGTCGCCCCGGCGTACGTGGCGAGGACGGCGGCGGCCAGGGTCCCGAGCAGGTAGCCCAGCGCCGCGCCCGCCCGCCCGGCCAGCGCCAGCTGCTGCACGTCCACCATGGCCGTGGAGAAGGTGGTGTAGCCGCCCAGCACGCCGACCCCGAGGAAGGGGCGGACCAGGCGGTGCGGGGAGGTGAGCTCGGTGACGACGACCATGAGGACGCCGATGAGGAAGCAGCCGCTGATGTTGACCAGCCAGGTCGCCCACGGCCACTGCCCGGCGGGGTGCGGCACGAGCAGCGACAGGCCGTAGCGGGCCTCGGCCCCGAGCACCCCACCGGTGGCGACCGCGGCGAGCACGTCCCAGGACCGCTGCCGGCCCGGCGCGGGCTGGTCCTGCGTCTTCACCGGCTGCGGCTCCGCGGGAGAGGGGGGCGCCGCCGACCACGGCGGTCGACGGGCGGTCGTCCCGGCGGCCGAGGGTACTGCCGCGTTGCCGCTCCCCGATCCGCCCCACGGCGAGGCCGCTCGGGGCATGGTTCGGGCGACGGCCCGCCGCCGACCGAGAGGACGCCTCCGATGACGACCACGACCCCCGACCCGGCCGCGCTGGAGGCCGAGCGCGCCCGCATCCGCGAGGCCCACCTCCAGCCCGCCGGGCAGCGGCCCGCCTCCACCGCACGGGGCCTGCACCACACCGCGCTGATCAGCAGCGACGTCGAACGGACCATCCGCTTCTACCAGGACGTGCTGGGCTTCCCGCTCACCGAGCTCATCGAGAACCGCGACTACCCCGGCTCCTCGCACTTCTTCTTCGACATCGGCCACGGCAACCTGCTCGCGTTCTTCGACTTCCCCGGGCTGGACGTCGGCCCCTACGCCGAGGTGCTCGGCGGGCTGCACCACCTGGCCATCAGCGTGGAGCCGCAGCGGTGGGAGGCGCTGGTGCAGCGGCTCACCGACGCGGGTGTCCCGCACGAGGTGCACAGCGGCGTCTCGGTCTACTTCCGCGACCCCGACGGCGCCCGCATCGAGCTGATCGCCGACCCGCTCGGCGAGATGTACGGCTCTCACGTGCTGTGAGGGGCCGCGGGTGCTCATCCCAGCCGGAGCACGTCGGCGAGCACGCCGTGGTCGGCGGTCAGCCGGGCCGGGGACGGGCTGTCGTAGACGACCAGCAGCCGCGGGGGGACGGTCGGACCGAGCAGCCCGATGCCCTCCGCGTGGTCGCACCCCTCGCCGTGGGGGACGTCGAGCTCGCGGGTGAGCAGGTCGCCGCGCACCACCTGCGGCTGGTCGGCCCGCAGGGCGCCCTGCCAGCGGACGACGCGCACCGGACCGTCGAGGTCCATGGTCGGCCCGGCGAGCACGAGCAGGTCGTCCTGGTGCGGGCAGAGGTCGCGCACACCGAGGCCTTGCAGGTCCAGCACGTGCTTGCGGTAGGGCCGGCCGTCGTCGAAGGGCGCCAGCCGCAGGCGTTCCGGCGCGTCGGGGTCGGCCTGGGGGCGCAGCTCCAGGACCACCGCCCAGCCGCGCAGCACCGGCCCCCGCAGGCCCAGGTACACCCGCGACCCGGCGACGGCGATGCCCTCGACGTCCAGCCCGTTGTCCTTGCCGGGCAGCGGCAGGAACGGGCCGAGGTGCTCGTCGCCGGCCAGGAGCTGGCGCAGATCGCTGCCGTGCGCGCCGAACGACGCGGCCCGGTGGCGGACGCCGTCCAGCTCGATCTCGGGCACGACGGTGGGCAGGCCGTCGACGACGGCGACCGGCAGCCGCACCAGGACCTGGCGGTTGGGCTGACCGGTGACCCTGGCCAGGCGGCGCAGGGCCTTCTCGCCGTCCTGCCGGGGCTTGATCCGCTTCCGGCGCAGGCTGTGCGACCCGACCGCCCACAGGAAGGCGCCGTGCCGGGCCAGACCCTCGACGTCCGCCTCCTCCTCATCGCCCCCGGCCCCGGGCAGGTCCACGAGGTCGGCCAGCCGGACGCTCGTCCGGTGCGCGTAGCGGCGCGGGTTCTCGGGGTCGTCGGCGATGAGCCGCTCGATCGTCGCGGTCTCGTCGCCGGCGACCCAGAGGACGGGGCCATCGCTCCGGACGGCCGAGAGGTTGGTGTGGGTGCCGGCGGCCCGGGCCGACTCATCGAAGTGCAGCTCGACCGTCCGCTCCACCGTCACGACGCCACCCTGGCACGGCTCCCCCGGTGTTCCCCCGGTTTCCCCGCCACCGGGGGCGTGGGAGGTGACCGGCGGTGATGCTGCCCTTTCGCGCATGGCCTTCGGCGACCACCGCCGGTAGCTTCAGGCAGCGCCGCCGACGTCACGTACCGGCTGCCTGACCACCACGGGGGTCCGCATGCTCCACCCAGTGCTGTCGCGCGGCCGCAGCCGCGTCGTGTCCTCCGCCGTCGCCGTGGCGGCGCTGAGCGGGGCCCTGCTCGCGCCGCCCGCGGCCGCCGCGCCGTCGGCCGGCCTCGCTGCCGTCCCCGACGTGTCCTGGACGGAGTGCCGGGACGGCTTCCAGTGCGCCGCGGTGCCGGTCCCGCTGGACCACGGCGACCCGGAGGGCGCGCAGATCGACATCGAGGTGGTCCGGCTGCCGGCCGGTGACCCGGCTCAGCGCATCGGCTCGCTGCTGCTCAACCCGGGCGGCCCGGGGGGCTCCGGCGTCCAGTTCGCCCGCGCCGTCGCCGACGTCCTGCCGCTGGAGCTGCGGGCCCGGTTCGACATCGTCGGGTTCGACCCGCGCGGGATCAACCTCAGCACGCCGCTGCGCTGCTTCGAGAACCTGGACCAGGTCTTCGCGATCCTGCCGACGTTCGCGTTCCCGGACACCCCGGCCGAGGAGGAGGCCCAGCGGCTGTTCGACGACCAGCTGTCCGCTGCCTGCGGCCGCAACGGCGGCGCGATCCTCGACCACATGTCCACCGCCGACGTGGCGCGCGACATGGACGTGCTGCGGGAGGCGTTCGGCGACGAGGAGCTGAACTACCTCGGCTTCTCCTACGGCTCGGTGCTCGGTCAGAACTACGCCAACCTGTTCCCCGACCGGGTCGGCGCCTTCGTGATCGACGCCGTCGTCGACCCGATCGCCTGGAGCACCGGCTACGGCCAGGACGGCGAGACCACCCCGTTCGGCACCCGCATCCAGAGCGCCGACGGGGCCCGACGCACCCTCGAGGAGTTCTTCCGGCTGTGCGACGAGGCCGGTCCGGACTGCGTCCTCTCCGGGGACGCGGGCGGGCGGTTCACGGCGCTGGCCGAGCGGCTGCGCGCGCAGCCGATGACGACGGTCGACCCGGTCACCGGCGAGACGTTCGCGCTCACCTACCAGGACCTGATCGCCGTGACGCTCGGCGCGCTGTACGCGCCGTTCACCTGGCCCGACCTCGCGGTGTTCGTCGCCGACCTGGAGCAGCAGGTCGGGCCGGAGGTGCTCGGGCAGCGCCTGGCCGCCATCCGGACCGGCCTGGGGCTGGAGGCGGCGTTGCAGGAGGAGTACCCGAACGTCATCGAGGGCCCGACCGGGGTCGGGTGCTCCGACAGCGTCAACCCGACCTCGCTCGAGGCGTGGCAGGCGGCCGCGGACAGCGCCGAGGAGGCGTACGGCCACTTCGGCCGGCTGTGGAACTGGACCTTCAGTGCCTGCGCCTCGTGGCCGGCCACCGCGGGGCAGGACCGCTACCTCGGTCCGTGGACGGCCGAGACGTCCTCACCGGTGCTGGTCGTCGGCAACGAGTTCGACCCGGCCACCCCGTACCAGGGCGCGGTGGCTGCGTCGGAGCTGCTGCCCAACTCGCGGCTGCTGACCTACGGCGGGTGGGGGCACGCCGCCTTCTTCGCCGCCGGCAACTTCTGCGTGGACGCCCACGTCACCCGGTACCTGGTGAGCGGTGAGCTGCCCGAGGCGGGCACCGTGTGCGCACCCGAGGGAACGCCGTTCGGACCGACGTCGGCGCTCACCGCGAGCGACGCCGCGGCCGCGGCCGCCCTGCACGCGGGCGCCGTCCCGCCGTCTGTGCGCCGCGCCCTGCACGCCCGCTGACGCGGTGGCGGGGCCCCGCCCACGGGAGCGGCCCCGGCCGGTCAGGCGGGCCGGACCCGCTCGCGTTCCGCGGTGAGCACACCGGTGCGCGTGAGGCACTCGGCGACCTCGTGCGGTTCTTGTCCGGGCCGGCCCGTGCCAGCAGGTCGAACGCCTGATCCGCGGTGTTCTTGTACCGCTCCACGAGCAGCTGGTGGTGCAGGCCGGTCAGCGGCGGTCGGGTCCGGCGGGGAGGGCGGTGTCGGCACCGCCCCGCTCCGGATGCGCAGCACCCACGAACCGCGGGGCGGCCGGTTCGGGAAGGGAGCGGAAGAGCAGCCAGCTCAGCACCGGCATCAGGATCAGCGGAGCCAGGGCGGTCTGCAGGGAGGTGGCCTCGGCGACGCGGCCGATGAGCGGGCTCACCAGGCCGCCGATGCTGACGGTCAGGCCGAGGGTGATCCCGCTGGCGGTCCCGATCCGTGAGGGCAGGTAGTCCTGCCCGAGGGTGACCTGCAGCGAGAACGGGACGTACAGGCCTGCCGAGGTCAGCGCCAGGAACGGGTACATGGCGGGTCCCGGCACGAACACAGCGCCGGCGACCGCGCCGACCGTGAGCAGGTACGACCATCGGCAGACCGCGACCCGGCCCCAGCGATCGGCCAGCGCGCCGCCCAGGACGGCCCCGACGGCGCCGCCGAGGTAGAGCACGAACAGAGCCGCGGTGCCCGCTGCCGTGCTGCCGCCCATGTTCTGCGTGGCGTACAGCGAGATGAAGGTGCTGAGCCCGACGAAGACGATCGAGCGGCAGATCACCGCCAGCGACAGCTTCACGAACGACGCCCTGTCGTCGGGCCTGGCCGGTGCTCCCGTGCCGGTCCCGCCGACCTGCCGCCGGCCCAGCGCGTGCAGCACCGGCAGGCACACCGCGACGCCGACCAGCGCCGGCAGCACCAGCAGCGGTGTCATGCGCAACCCGCCTGAGCCCACGACGACGGCGACCAGGAGCGGCGACGTCGCGAAACCGAAGTTGCCGCCCACCGAGAACCAGGCCATCGCGCTGTGGCTGCCCCCGCTGGCGAGCCGGGCCACCCGAGCGGACTCAGGATGGTAGGCGGCCACCCCGACGCCGGACACCGCGATGAAGACGAGGGTGAGCCCATAGGAGCCGCTCAGACCGCACAGGGCGATGCCCACACCGCCGAGCAGCGTGCTCACCGGCAGGAGCCACGGCATGGCCCAGCGGTCGGTGAGGAGACCGAACAGCGGCTGGGCCACCGAGGACAGCACGGAGGCGGCCAGGACGAGCCCCGCGGCGGCGGCGTAGCCGTACGCGCGTTCGGCGACGAAGTACGGGACGAGGGCCGCCACGGCGCCCTGGTAGACGTCGACGCAGGCGTGCCCGAGGGACAGCAGGGTGATCGACGACTTCCTCAGCACACCCTTATGCTCCGAGCCGGCGGCCTGTCCCGCTTCCGATAACCTGCCCGGTGATGTCGCCGATCCGCCACACTCCGGTCGCCCCCACCCGAACGCAGCGGCTGGCGTCCGGCGGCGAGATCAACGCCCATCGGCACGATGACCACCAGATCGTCTACGCCGGGCGCGGTGTGTTGACGATCACGACCAGCGCGGGCTCCTGGGTCGCGCCGTCCACCCGTGCCATCTGGGTGCCGGCCGGTACCGTGCACGCCCACCAGGCCCGCGGCGAGCTCGACCTGCACCTGGTGGGGCTCCCCGCCACCGAGAACCCGCTCGGGCTGACCGCGCCGACCGTGCTGGCCGTCAGCCCGCTGCTGCGCGAGCTGATCGTCACGTACACCCACACGCCGGACGACGACAGCCCCGAACGCACCCGCCTGCGCGCGGTCCTGCTCGACCAGCTGCGGGCCTCACCGCAACAGCCGCTGCACCTGCCGACGCCGGCCTCGCCGCTGCTGTCCAGCCTCTGCGGCATCCTGCTGGCCGATCCGGCCGACGGCCGCACCCTCGCCGAGCTGGGGCGGGAGGTCGGAGCGAGCGATCGCACCTTGTCCCGGCTGTTCCGCAGCGACCTCGGCATGACCTTCACGCAGTGGCGCACCCAGCTGCGGCTCCATGCCGCACTGGTCCTGCTCGCCGACGGGATGCCGGTGACCGCCGTGGCGCACCGGTGTGGCTGGGCGTCGACCAGCGCGTTCATCGACGTCTTCCGCCGCACCTTCGGCCACACACCGGGATCGCATCCGACGTCCTGACGTGCCTGCCGACGCCCGCTCCACGCCGGTTGCGTCCTCGTAAGGCCGTCGCTGGGCCGGAGCTGCCGGCCAGCCGGCGCCGGGTCCATCGCCTGATCCGGCTGCCGGCCCTCCGGCGGCACCCAGCCCTCGGGCGCGGCGCCTGACGAGGAACGTCAGTGTCGATCCCGCCGACATGGCGCCGAGCTTGCCGGGACATCAGGCGAGGATCGCACTGACATCCCGGCAAGCCTCGCCATCAGCTGCAGCCGCTGGTGGAGCCGCAGCCCTCGCAGACGTAGCAGCTGCCGGCCGGGCGCATCTTCGTGCCGCAGGTCATGCACAGCGGCGCGTCGGTCGCGGTGCCGGTGACCAGCTCCAGCAGCTCAGCCGAGGAGTGGGCCTCCTTGACGGCCTTCGTGGGCGACTCCAGCTCGGCCTTCTCCTCGACGTGGGTCTCGGTCGGGGCGGAGCTGCGCAGCGCCTCCAGGTCGACCTCCTCCTCGGTGACCGCGGAGGTCGCGGCCGAGGAGCCGTAGCCGGCCACCTGGGCGGCCCGCTCCTCGGCGCTGAAGATGCCGAGGTTGGCCCGCTTGTCCACCGGCAGGTGGTCCAGCGCCAGGCGACGGAAGATGTAGTCCATCACCGACTGCGCGATGCGGATGTCCGGGTCGTCGGTCATGCCGGCCGGCTCGAACCGCATGTTGGTGAACTTCTGGATGTAGGTCTCCAGCGGCACACCGTGCTGCAGCGCGATCGAGATTCCGATCGAGAAGGCGTCCATGACTCCGGCCAGCGTCGAGCCCTGCTTGCCGAGCTTGAGGAAGACCTCGCCCAGGCTGCCGTCCTCGTACATGCCGGCGGTCATGTAGCCCTCGGCGCCGGCCACGCTGAAGGACGTGGTCATGCTCGTCCGCTTCTTCGGCAGCCGCTTGCGCACCGGGTGCGACAGCGCGGTGGCCGACGCCGCGACCTCCTCGACCTTCACCTCCACCTTCTTGGCCTTGGCGTCGGAGAGCGGCTGACCCACCTTGCAGTTGTCCCGGTAGATGGCCAGCGCCTTGATGCCCAGCTTCCAGCCCTGGAAGTAGATGTCCTCGACGTCCTCGACGGTCGCCGTCTCGGGCATGTTGACCGTCTTGCTGATGGCGCCGGAGATGAACGGCTGGACGGCCGCCATCATCCGGACGTGGCCCATCGGGGAGATGGCCCGCTCGCCCATCGCGCAGTCGAACACCTCGTAGTGCTCGGGACGCAGGCTCGGGGCGTCGACGACGTGCCCGTGCTCGGCGATGTACTCGACGATCGCCTCGATCTGCTCGTCCTGGTAGCCCAGGCTCTTCAGCGCCCGCGGCACCGTCTGGTTGACGATCTGCATGGAGCCGCCGCCGACCAGCTTCTTGAACTTGACCAGCGAGAAGTCCGGCTCGATGCCGGTCGTGTCGCAGTCCATCATGAAGCCGATGGTCCCGGTGGGGGCCAGCACCGACGCCTGCGCGTTCCGCCAGCCGTGCTCGGCGCCGATCGCCAGGCACTCCTGCCACTGCGCCGTGGCGGCCTTGAGGACGTCGGCGTCGTCGGCGCCGACCGGACGCACCGCGTCGTTGGCCGCGGCGTGCTTGCGCATGACCCGGGCGTGCGCGTCGGCGTTGCGGGCGTAGCCGTCGTAGGCGCCGACGATGCCGGCCAGCTCGGCGGAGCGGCGGTAGGCGGTGCCGGTCATCAGCGAGGTGATCGCCGCAGCCAGGGTCTGGCCGCCCCGCGAGTCGTACGCGTGGCCGGTGGCCATCAGCAGCGCGCCGAGGTTGGCGTAGCCGATGCCCAGCTGTCGGTAGGCGCGGGTGGTCTCACCGATCGGCTCGGTCGGGAAGTCGGCGAAGCAGATCGAGATGTCCATCGCGGTGATGACCAGCTCGACGGCCTTCACGAAGTTCCTGGAGTCGAAGGTGCCGTCGGCGGCGAGGAACTTCATGAGGTTCAGCGACGCCAGGTTGCACGAGCTGTTGTCCAGGCTCATGTACTCCGAGCACGGGTTCGAGGCGTTGATCCGCCCGGTCTCGGGGTTGGTGTGCCAGTCGTTGATCGTGTCGTCGTACTGGATGCCCGGGTCGGCGCACTCCCAGGCCGCCTTGGTGACCTTGCGGAAGAGCTCACGGGCGTCGACGGTCTCGAGGACCGAGCCGTCGGACCGGGCCCGCAGGCCGAAGTCGGCGCCCTCGTCGACCGCGCGCATGAACTCGTCGCTGACCCGGACCGAGTTGTTGGCGTTCTGGTACTGGACGCTGGTGATGTCCCGGCCGCCGAGGTCCATGTCGTACCCGGCGTCCCGCAGCGCGCGGATCTTGTCCTCCTCGCGCGCCTTGGTCTCGATGAACTCCTCGATGTCGGGGTGGTCGATGTCGAGGACGACCATCTTCGCCGCCCGCCGGGTCGCCCCGCCGGACTTGATGGTGCCCGCGGAGGCGTCGGCGCCGCGCATGAAGGAGACCGGGCCGGAGGCCGTGCCGCCGGAGGAGAGCAGCTCCTTGGAGGAGCGGATGCGGGAGAGGTTGAGACCCGCGCCGGAGCCGCCCTTGAAGATCAACCCCTCCTCGCGGTACCAGTTGAGGATCGAGTCCATCGTGTCGTCGACGGCGAGGATGAAGCAGGCGCTGACCTGCTGCGGGGCGCTCGTGCCGACGTTGAACCAGACCGGGCTGTTGAAGCTGAAGTACTGGTGCAGGAGCATCCAGGTCAGCTCCTGCTCGAAGACCTCCGCGTCGCCCTCGGTGGCGAAGTAGCCGTGCTCGCGGCCGGCCTCGCCGTAGGTCAGCACGACCCGGTCGATCAGCTGCCGCAGGCTCGTCTCCCGCTGCGGGGTGCCGACCGCGCCCCGGAAGTACTTGGTGGTGACGATGTTGGTGGCGTTGATGCTCCACTCGGACGGGAACTCGACACCGCGCTGCTCGAAGTTGATCGAGCCGTCCCGCCAGTTGGTCATGACCACGTCGCGGCGCTCCCAGGCGACCGCGTCGTACGGGTGCACGCCCGCGGTCGTGAAGACCCGCTTGACCTTCAGGCCCTTCCCCCGGGCTGGCGCCTTCCCGCCGCGACGAGCACGGGTGGACAGGCGGTCTTCGGTCTCGGTCATGGTGTTCGAGCTCTCCCTGTGGTGGGGCTGCGGCGGGGGAAGCGCCGCGATGGGTGCTGCCTGACGTGTGTAGCGGTTGGTACTGACAGTTCTCAGGGGCCGGCGGCGTCGCCGGACGTGGTGGTCTGACCCCGGCCGCCGCCCTTCCGGCGCGGGGCCGGGAGGTCCGGCTGCATGCCGGGCAGCGGTGGAGTGCCGCCCGGCAGGTGCCGGGCGCGCAGCTCGGTGATCTCCTTCTCGAAGTCCTCGAGGGAGTCGAAGGCGTGGTAGACGCTGGCGAAGCGGAGGTAGGCGACCTGGTCCAGCTCGCGCAGCGGGCGCAGGATGGCCAGCCCCACCTCGTGGCTGGGCACCTCGGCCGCGCCGGTGGCGCGGACGGCGTCCTCCACCTGCTGCGCCAGCAGCTGCAGCTGGTCCTCGCCGACCGGTCGCCCCTGACAGGCCCGGCGCACCCCGGCCATCACCTTGGTGCGGTTGAACGGCTCGGTCACGCCGCTGCGCTTCACGACGGCCAGCACCGCCTCCTCGACGGTGGTGAACCGCCGGCCACAGCCGGGGCAGGACCGGCGGCGGCGGGTGGTGACGCCCTCGTCGGTCTCCCGGGAGTCGACGACACGACTGTCCGGGTTGTGGCAGAAGGGGCAACGCACGTCGACTCATCTCCTCTCGCGGGTGTCACGCCGGCTGGCGGGCGAGCTTCTGGCACTGTCTGCGAACGGGCCGGTGGACCCGTCCTGTGGACCCACCCGGGGACATCCGGTGGACGCCGCGGGGAGAACGTGTGGAGCGGTTGTGGACGAACTTCGTCCGTGTAACCACAACATGTTGTGTTGGAACCGTATGCCCGGCCCCACGGGTACGCAAGCTCGGACGAGGCGTGTCGCGCAGCCGTCCCATCGGACCCATCGGGCGACGCCCGTCCCAACCGCCGCACACGGCGCGGCAGGCGCCGTCCACCGCTCCATGCCGTCCACCGCTCCACCCGGCCCTGCCGAGGCCGGCCGGGGCCACGCTCAGGGGAGGTGCAGGACCTGCCCCGGCTCGAGCGCGACCCCGCCGAGCCCGTTGAGGTCACGGATCGCGTCGACCACCGCCCGCGGGTCCTGCTCCGGCTCCACGACCACGGCGATGGCCCAGAGGGTGTCCCCGGGTTCCACGACCACCGTGTGCCCGCCGGCCAGCCGCAGCGCGGGACCCGGCTCGGCGGCGACGACCGTCGCCGTCGCCACGGCCACGGCCAGCCCGATCGCGATGGAGAGCCCCGCGACGACCCGCCGCCCGCGCCGGGTCAGCCGCAGGGGCGGGCGGTCCCACGACTCAGGGCCGGCGCCACGCGGTGCCGGACGACCGGCGGCACAGCCTCCGCAGCGGACGCCCCGCCCTCCGGCCGCACCGGCGGGACGCACGGCGCGACCGGCGGGACGCACGGCGCGGCGCCCGGGCCCCGGCGCACCGGCGGAGGGCTGCCTGGCGTACGCCTGCACGGGCGACGGCGGGACGACACTGCGCTGCACGGTGACCATTAGCCAACTCCTCGGTCGGGGCGAGCGTGATCGAACGGGTGTTCGAATCGAACGCTGGCGGATGTCTACCGCACGGCACCGACGGGAACGCGCCGACACGGCGCTCCTTCGAACACGTGTTTGAACACGACCGCCGATGGCGCTACCGTTCGGGTGCGATCGAGACGACGCAGCCCGCCCGCGCACCGAGCGGCCGGGCCGTCGCCGGGGAGCTGCGCGGGCCGCAGCCGGACGAGGAGGGGTCATGGCGGTCGACAACCGCTCGACGGACGGCAGAGCCGGTCCCGCACGCCGCAAGCGGGCCGCCGGGCCGGCGAACGGTGCCGCGGCCGGGTCCGCGGAGCCCGGCGGCGCCGTCCGCGCGTTCCCCGACCGGGCCGAGGCCGGCGACGGGCTCACCCAGCGCCAGCGCCGCGTCCTGGAGGTCATCCGCGACTCGATCGAGCGGCGCGGCTACCCGCCCTCGGTCCGTGAGATCGGTGAGGCGGTGGGGCTGTCCTCCGCCTCCTCGGTCGCCCACCAGCTGTCGGTGCTGCAGCGCAAGGGCTGGCTGCGCCGCGACCCGAACCGGCCGCGCGCGCTCGACGTCCGCCTCCCCGGCGACAACGCCGCCGCGCTGGGCGCCGACGGACCGGGCGCCGCGGCGGGCACGTCCGGCGGCGACGAGGCGGCTCCGCCGGCCGCCACCTACGTGCCCCTGGTCGGGCGCATCGCCGCCGGTGGTCCGGTGCTGGCCGAGCAGGCGGTCGAGGACGTCTTCCCGCTGCCCCGCGAGCTGGTCGGGGAGGGCACCCTGTTCATGCTCAAGGTGGCCGGCGACTCGATGGTCGACGCGGCGATCTGCGACGGGGACTGGGTCGTCGTGCGCCAGCAGCCCACCGCCGAGAACGGCGAGATCGTGGCCGCGATGATCGACGGCGAGGCGACGGTCAAGACCTACAAGCGCCGCGACGGCCACGTCTGGCTGCTGCCGCACAACGCGGCGTACGAGCCCATCCCCGGCGACGACGCGACCGTGCTCGGCCGCGTGGTCAGCGTCCTGCGCCGCATCTGATCGCCAGGAGGAGCGCGCCGCCGCGGGTCACTCCCTGCGGCGGCGCAGCTTCCCCCCGAGCCAGACGAGCACGGTCGCGACCACCGCGGCGATGACGCCGGCCGTCCACGGCGACACGTCGCGCACCAGGCCCGCCACGGGAGCGGCCGACGACCGGGGGCCGGCCGCCGTCGGAGCAGTATCCGCGCCGGCCGGGACCAGGGTCACCGGGGACGGCAGCCCCTCCCCCGCGAGGAGGAGGTCCCGGTTGTTCGCGGCGAAGGCGATCGCCTCCCCCTGCGGCGAGTCCGGCAGTGCCACGCGCACGGGCTCCCCCGCGAGCGCGCCGGCGACGTCGGAGCCGGACAACGGCCAGACGTAGGCGTCGGTGTAGGTGCGCAGGGCGACCCGCTGCCCGTCCGCGGACACCGCTCCCCCGGTCACCATCAGCTGGCCCGCCCGGCCGACCGGGCCGCCCGGGGTCCCGGTGAGGGTCAGCCCGAGCTGCAGCACCTTCGTCATCCCCAGCGTGGCCCCGTCGGTGAGCGGCCCGTCCGGCCGGTAGACCCCGCTGGCACCGAGGACCTCCTTGGTGACCAGGTAGGGCGTGCCGTCGGGGGCCAGGAGCAGCGCCTCGGCGTCGTGCGGCCCGTCGGGGTAGGTCAGCCGGGTCAGGGTGCTCGAGCCGTCGGTGCGCAGGCTGATGAGCGCGACCGTCTCCCGGTTCTGCGCGTTGTCACCGGTGTCGGCCACCCAGAGCGTGCCGTCCGCACCCAGCGCCAGGTCCTCGGGGTCGTACGGGTCGACCGCACCCGAGCGCACGTCACCGACGGCGCACGCGCCGTCGAGCACGAACACCTGCGCCCGCTCCCCGCCGTCGTTCATGGCCAGCATCGACTCGCCGGCGCCGGCGAGGCCGGACAGCTCCGGCAGTCGCGGATCGGTGATCTCGCAGCGGGTGACAGCTGCACCGAAGGGAGCGGACGCCGTGGTGTCCGCGAGCGCCGGCGCCGGGCTCAGCAGCAGGACGAACGGCACGGCGAACGCCGCGCCGCCGGACCGCAGCCGGCGCGCGGCGCGGTCAGGCGGGGGCTCGGCCGGCGCGGGCACGAACCCAGCGTGACAGCAGGGTTGCGTCCAGTGCGTGAACCACGCCCAAGAGCAGCAGCCCCACGGTCAGCCCCACCACCGCGTCGGTGACCCAGTGGAAGTCCAGCGCGACCATCGCCACCCCGGTCGCGAGCGGCCCGAAGACGCTCAGCGCCCAGAAGACCCGCTGCACCCAGGGGGCCAGGGCGAACTCGACGGCCTGCCAGCGGGCCACGCCCCACATGAGCACCGCGTTCGCGACGTGCCCCGAGGGGTAGCTGGCGCCGTCCCGGTGGAAGAACGACCCCGGGAACGCCGGCGCGGTGCGCCCGGTCCCCCACTTGAAGGCGTAGACCACCGCGGTGAGCAGGGCCAACGCGAGCAGGACCCGCACCAGCGGCACCACCGTGCGCTCCCGGACCAGGAGGGAGCCGACCAGGACCGTCAGGACGATCAGGATGAACCCACGGCCACCGGCCTGCGTGAACGCCCAGACCAGCCAGTAGGCGTCGCCGTTGCGCAGGTCCCAGTCGCTGACGACCTCGGAGACCCGCAGGTCCATGCGCTCCAGCCAGCCCCGGCTGAGCAGCTCCGCGGTGATGCCCACGGTGGCGAGCGCGGAGAGGAGGAGGACCCACCACGCCGGCCGGCCGATGCCGATCACCCGGGTGCCCGCCGGTACGGACGGGCTCCCGGCGGGGTCCGCCGTCTGCCGTACCGCACCGGGGTTCACGGCCTCACGGTACCGGGGCCGTGACCTCCCCGTGATCCTCCCGGTGTCCCGCCACGCGGGCGGGACACCGGGAGGACCCGTCACACACCTGCGACAGGGGCGGTGAAGTCGTCCAGCAGAGCGGCCAGCGCCGGCTCGACCCGCGCGACCAGGCGCGTGCCGTCGGCCTCGTGCAGCTCCTCCAGCACCTCGCCGTCCCGGTGCACGCGGGCCACCAGGTCACCGCGGGAGTACGGCAGGAGCACCTCGACGTCGACCTGCGGGTGCGGCAGCCGCGCGGCGACCACGTCCCGCAGCGCCTCGATCCCCTGGCCGGTGCGGGCGGAGACCCACACGGCGTTGGGCAGCGCCTGGCGCAGCAGGAGGACGTCCTCCTCGCTCATCGCGTCGACCTTGTTGACCACGATGAGCTCGGGGACCGCGCTCGCGTCGATCTCGCCGAGCACGGTGTGCACCGCGTTGATCTGCCCGATCGGGTCGGGGTCGGAGCCGTCGACGACGTGCAGCAGCAGGTCGGCCTCGGCCACCTCCTCCAGCGTCGACCGGAACGCGTCGACGAGCTGGTGCGGGAGGTGCCGCACGAAGCCGACCGTGTCGGTGAGCGTGTACTCCAGCCCGTCCGGGGTCTCCGCCCGGCGGACCGTCGGGTCCAGGGTCGCGAACAGCGCGTCCTGGACCAGCACACCGGCGTCGGTGAGCCGGTTGAGCAGGCTGGACTTGCCGGCGTTGGTGTAGCCGGCGATCGCCACGCTGGGGACGGCGTTGCGCGACCGGCCGGACCGCTGGGTGGCGCGGGCCGTGGCCATGCCGGCGATCTCCCGGCGTAGCTTCGACACCCGGGCCCGGATGCGGCGCCGGTCGGTCTCGATCTTCGTCTCACCGGGACCGCGGGTACCGATGCCGCCACCGCCGGCGACCCGACCACCGGCCTGCCGGCTCATCGACTCACCCCAGCCGCGCAACCGCGGGAGCATGTACTGCATCTGGGCCAGCTCGACCTGGGCCTTGCCCTCCCGGCTGGTGGCGTGCTGGGCGAAGATGTCCAGGATCAACGCGGTCCGGTCGACCACCTTGACCTTGAGCACCTTCTCCAGCTGGTTGAGCTGACCGGGGGTCAGCTCACCGTCGCAGATCACGGTGTCCGCGCCGGTGGCGGCGACGATGTCGCGGATCTCGTTGGCCTTGCCCGAGCCCACGTAGGTCGCGGCGTCGGGCTTGTCGCGGCGCTGGATCAGCGCGTCCAGCACCTGGGAACCGGCGGTCTCGGCCAGGGCGGCCAGCTCGGCGAGCGAGCGCTGCGCGGCGGCCGCCGTCCCCTCGGTCCAGACGCCGACCAGCACGACCCGCTCGAGGCGCAGCTGGCGGTACTCGACCTCGGTGATGTCGGCGAGCTCGGTGGACAGCCCCGCCACGCGGCGGAGCGCGCCGCGCTCCTCCAGGGCGTAGGAGCCGGTGGTGTCGTCGGGGCCGTCCCACCCGCCGGCGGGGGTGGGGAGGGCGCTCTCAGGGGCGGTCGTCATCGTCTCCAGCGTGGCACGCCCCTCGGAACGGGGCGAGTGAGTTGTCGTCATCGACTCTGTTGTCATCGCCGGGTACAACGCATCAGGGCTCCGGGTGCATCCCGAGGTACAGCGACCACTTCTCCCCGTCCGGATCGGCGGGTCGGCAGGCGTACTCGTCCAGCAGCCCGTACAGCCGGCCGCGGAGCTCGTCCATCGCCGCGGGCGCCAGCTGCACCCCCAGGCGGGTGCTCTCCAGGCGCTCCTCCCCCGCGGCGGCTGCCTCCTGCAGGAACGCCGCGAGGACGACGTCCGACCCCGGCCCCGGACCGCCGGCGCCGTCCATCAGCCAGCTCTTGCCGGTGGCCCGGTAGGGCACCTCCCGGGCGCCGCGGGCCCCCCGGCGCTCCTCTTCGGCGACGAGGAACCCCGTCTCGACCAGGGTGCGGACGTGGTGCAGGACGGTGGCGGGGTTGCGGCCCAGCCGGGCGGCGATCTCCTTGTTGGTCAGCGCCTGGTGGAGGCACAGCCGCAGGATCCGCAGCCGGACGGCGGAGGCGAGCGCGCGCGCCTCGGCGTCCGTGGCCGGACGGCGTTCCCCCTCGAGCCGCGGTGCCGGGTCCCCACTCACGCCGGACAGCCTAGGCCCAATGATTGACACTTCCCAATCAGTGGTCGAGGCTGCCGGTCGTGAGCTCGCTCTGGCACCACCGCGACTTCCGGCAGCTGTGGGCGGCGGAGACTGTCAGCCAGGTCGGCACGCAGATCACCCTGCTGGCGCTGCCGGTGCTGGCGGTGGGCGTGCTCGCCGCGACCCCGCTGGAGATGGGGGTGCTCACCGCCCTGGAGACCCTCGCCTTCCTGGTGATCGGGCTGCCGGCCGGCGCGTGGGTGGACCGCTGGCGGCGCAAGCGGGTGCTGGTGGCAGCCGACCTGGTCCGCGCGGTCGCGCTGGGCACGTTGCCGCTGGCGTACGCCTTCGACGTGCTGACCCTCGCCCAGCTGTTCGTCGTCGCCGCGGTCACCGGTACGGCCACCGTCTTCTTCGACGTCGCCTACCAGAGCTACCTGCCCACGCTGGTCGCGCGGGACCAGATCGTCGACGGCAACGGGAAGCTGGAGGCCAGCCGCGCGGTCGCGCAGGTGGCCGGCCCCGGGATCACCGGCGTCCTGCTCCGCGTGCTGGGCGCTCCGCTGCTGCTGCTGGCCGACGCCCTGTCCTTCCTGCTGTCCGCGTGGTTCATCGGCCGGATCCGGCACGTCGACGTGGTGCCGGACCGGGCCGCCCGGCGGCCCCTGCGGGTGGAGATCGCCGAGGGGCTGTCGTTCGTCGTCCGCCACCCGCTGCTGCGCCGGATGGTCGCCTGCACCGGCCTGGCGAACCTGGCCGGCTCCGCCACGTCCGCGCTGCTGGTCCTCTTCGCGCTGCGTGAGCTGGGGCTGTCCGAGACGACCGTCGGGCTGGTCTTCTCCGCCGGCGCGGTGGGCGGCGTGGTCGGCGCGGTCGTCGCGAGCCGCGTCGCCCGGTCGTTCGGCGAGGGCCGGACCATCCCGGCGTCGGCCCTGCTGTTCGCCGCCGCCGGGGCCGCGGTCCCGGCGGCCGACCTGGTGGCACCCGTGCCGCTGCTTGTCGGCGGCTGGTTCGTGAGCAGCTTCGCGGTGATCGTCTACAACGTCACCCAGGTGAGCTTCCGGCAGCGGCTGTGCCCGCCCCCGCTGCTCGGGCGGATGAACGCCTCGGTGCGGTTCCTGGTGTTCGGCACGATGCCGATTGGCGGGTTGCTCGGCGGCGTCCTCGCGACCTGGCTGGGCGTCGTCCCTGCGCTCTGGATCGCCGTCGCGGGCCAGTTCGTGGCCGCGCTGCCGGTGCTGCTGTCGCCGCTGGTGCGGATGCGGGAGCTGCCCGACGAGCTCGACGCGACGCTCCCCGCCCCGGTCCCGCAGGTTGGACCGCCGGCGGCCGGGTAGGCGTCGGGATCCGATCGACCGCACGAGGAGGACGACGATGACCCAGCCGGAGCGCAATGCCGACGGCGAGCTCGAAGACCCGGGCCGTGACCCGATCGGCCTGGACCCGCCGCGGAACCCCCTGGGCGGCGCGGACCAGGACACCGGCCGCGGCACCCCGCGGGGGGACGACGCCGACGCCGCCGCGGGCGACGACGTGGGGGCGGGCGGCGCGGCGGAGCCCTGAGCGGCTCAGGCGCCGAGCCACTCCGCGGTGAGGACGCCGGTCGCGACGACGACGGCGGGGCCGCTGAGCACCGTCGTCGTCCCGTCGAACTGCACCGAGAGCCGGCCGCCGGGGACGTCGACCACGACGGTCCCGGTGCTGCGGCCGCCGGCGTCCAGCGCGGCCCACGCTGCCGCGCAGGCGCCGGTCCCGCAGGAGCGGGTCTCCCCCACGCCGCGCTCGTGGACCCGCAGCCGGACGTGCGCGCTCGCCCCGGCGGCGGCGTCCTCGGCGGCGAGCACGTTGACCAGCTCGACGTTGACGCCGTCCGGGAACAGCGCCGGGTCGACCGCGGGGAGCACGGTCAGGTCCAGGGTGTCGACGGAGACGTCGGTGAGGCACGCCAGGTGCGGGTTGCCCATCGACACCCCCACGCCCGGGAAGTCGACGCCGGAGATGCGCGCACGGCTGGGCCGCAGCGGCCGGGCCGGACCCATGTCCACCCAGTAGCCGCCGTCCGGCCGGGCGCCGACCCGCCGGGGGCCGCCGCGGGTGCCGACCAGGACGCCGGCCTCGGCGGTCTCCCGGTCGAGCAGGCCCTCGGCGAGCAGCACGTGCAGGAACAGCCGGATCCCGTTGCCGCACATCTCCGCGGTCGACCCGTCGGCGTTGCGGTGGTCCATGAACCAGGGGCACTGCGGCAGCGCCTCGCCGAGCACGGCGGGGGCGTCGGGCACGCATCGGCTGGGGACGACCCGCAGCACGCCGTCCCCGCCGAGGCCGGCGCGGCGGTCGCACAGCCGGCGCACCAGCTCGGCGTCCAGCACGGACTCCGGCCAGGCGGTGCCCTCGGGGTCGGGCAGGACGACGAAGTCGTTCTCGGTGCCGTGACCGAGGAGGACCCGGGGACCGGAACTGGCGCTCACCGCTCGATCGTACGGCCGGTGATCTCGGCGACCGCCGCGTCGACCAGGTCGGGGCGGGCCGCGTCGAACCACGTGGTCGCCGCGTCCCGGCGGAACCAGGACCGCTGCCGCCGGACGAACCGGCGCGTGGTGGTGACGGTGCGCTCCCGGGCCTCCTCCGGTGTCAGCACGCCGTCGAGCTGCTGGAGGACCTGCGCGTAGCCCAGCGCCCGGGACGCCGTCGGGCCCTCCCGCAGACCGTCCGCGGCGAGGACGGCCACCTCGTCGACGAAGCCCGCCGCCCACATCGCGTCGACCCGCCGGGCCACCCGCTCGTCGAGCTCCGCGGGCTCCCGGTCCAGCGCCACGACGACCGCGGGGTAGTGCGGCCGCGGATCGGGCATCCGGGCGGTGAACGGCGCGCCGGTCAGCTCGATCACCTCCAGTGCCCGCACCACGCGCCGCCCGTTGCTGGCCAGGATCGCCGCGGCGGCCGCCGGGTCGACCGTGGCCAGCCGGGCGTGCAGCGCGGCGGCGCCCTCGGCCTCCAGCTCGGCGGTCAGCCGGGCCCGGACGTCGGGGGCGGTGCCGGGGAAGTCCAGCTCGTCGAGCACCGCCCGCACGTACAGCCCGGAGCCGCCGACCAGGAGCGGGACGACACCGGCCGCGCGGAGCCGGTCGACCTCCGCGCGGGCGCGCTGCCGGTACTCGGCCACCGACGCCGGCTCCCGCACGTGCCAGAGGTCCATGAGGTGGTGCGGCACGCCCTCGCGCTCGGCCGGGGTGGGCTTGGCCGTGCCGATGTCCATGCCGCGGTAGAGCTGCATGGAGTCGGCGTTGACGACCTCCCCGCCGAGCCGGTGGGCCAGCGCGACGGCGAGGGCGGTCTTGCCGGTGGCCGTCGGGCCGACGACGGCGACGACGGGTGGCGCCTGACCGCTCATCGGAGCCGCCAGTCGGCGACCAGGTAGCCGACGCCGAACGGCGCCCCGTCGAAGCGCAGCTCCGCGGAGACCTGCGCCCCGGCGAGCGCGGTCCCGACCGCGCGCCACACCGGCACGCCGGCGGCGAGCAGCCGCGCGCCCTCGGCCGGGTCGAGGGCGGCCAGCGCGGCGGCGTCCCCGGCGGCGAGCGCCCGCGCCACGGCGGCGTCGAACGGCGCCGCGACGGGATCGAGGTGCCCGGGCGCCTTCTCGCTGCGCCGCGCGGACCCGTCGCCCATGGCCAGCACGCCGACCGGGCCCGGGACGTCGTCGAGCGCCGTCCCCAGGTCGCCGGGAGCCACGCCCAGCCGGGGCCCGCCGTGGCCCGCCCGATCCAGCAGCCAGGCCCCCAGCAGGTGCGGCAGCGGGGTCCGCCGTCCGCCCGGACGCACCCGGCCGGCGAACGGCACCTCCAGGTCGACGCCGAACCCGCGCAGGTCCCCGACGTCCCCGGGGCCGAACCGGACGCCGTCCACGCCGTCGCCCACCACGATCACGACCTCCGGCCGGTCGGCCAGCAGGGTGTGCACGGCCGCGTCCACCGCGGCCCGCACGGCGGCCAGCTCGGGGCTCGGCGCACCGGCCACGGCGGGCAGCAGGAGGGGTGGCTGCGGGCAGAAGGCCACCGTGACCGGACGAGGAGGTCTCACGCCAGGGAGTGTCGCGGATGCATCGTGGGAGACTTCCTGCCGTGTCGAGCACGGAGAACACCGGAGACCGGACGCAGCAGCCCGCCGCCGCCCCCGACGAGCGCCCCGACCTGACGGTCCCGGAGGTCGCGCCGGTGGACGAGGGGCCCCTGTCGGCGACCCCGGACGGCGCCACGGGCGACGTCCCGGCCACGAGTGGGCCGGCCCCCGCGGAGAGCGGGGCCGAGGCCCCGGCCGACGACGAGGTGACCGCGGTGGCCCCCGTGGACGAGGGCCCACTGGCGGCGACCCCGGACGCCGCCGTCCCGCAGGACGCTCCCGCGGGAACGCCCGACACCCCCGGGACCCCGGACGCCGCCGAGTCCCCGGACGCCGCCGTCCCGCAGGACGCTCCCGCGGGAACGCCCGACACCCCCGGGACCCCGGACGCCGCCGAGTCCCCGGACGCCGCCGTCCCGCAGGACGCTCCCGCGGGAACGCCCGACACCCCCGGGACCCCGGACGCCGCCGAGTCCCCGGACGCCGCCGAGACCCCCACCACCGAGACCCCCACCACCGAGACCCCCACCACCGAGACCCCGGCCACCACCGAGACCCCGGCCGACGAGGCCTCCACCGGGCGGCACACCGCCGAGGCCGTGACCGCGGCCGGCGGCACGCCCGCTGCCCCGACCCCGGCCGACGCCGCGCTGAGCGACGCCGCCCACCACTCGCACGCCGCGGGCGGCGAGATGCCGACCGTGATCCCGTCCGTGCCGGTGTCCGACCCGACGCAGTGGGGCCGGGTCGACGACGAGGGCACGGTCTACGTCACCACCGAGGCCGGCGAGCGCGCGGTCGGCTCCTGGCAGGCCGGCGACCCGGCGGAGGGCCTGGCCCACTACGGCCGCCGCTACGACGACCTCGCCACCGAGGTGGCCCTGCTCGAGGCCCGGTTGGCCGCCCACACCGGCAACCCCGCCGAGATCCGCACCAAGGCCGAGGCCCTGGCGGAGACGATCCTCACCGCCTCCGTGGTGGGCGACCTGGACCACCTGGCGATGCGCGCCCGGGCGATGGTCAGCATGGCCGACACCGCCGTGGCGGCGAACCGTCGGGAAAAGGCGGCCCAGCGGGCCGCGCAGATCGCCCGCAAGGAGGCGCTCGCCGCCGAGGCGGAGCAGATCGCCGCGGAGTCCACGCAGTGGAAGGCCGCCGGTGACCGGCTCAAGGCGATCGTCGAGGAGTGGAAGACGATCAAGGGCATCGACCGCAAGACCGACGAGGCGCTGTGGCAGCGCTTCGCGGCCGCGCGGGACGCCTTCGGCCGTCGCCGCGGCGCGCACTTCGCCGAGCTCGACAAGCAGCGCGGGGAGGCCCGCGCCGCCAAGCAGGAGCTCATCACCGAGGCCGAGAAGCTGTCGACCTCGACCGACTGGGGTCCGACCAGCGCGGCCATGCGCTCGCTGATGGACCGCTGGAAGGCCGTGCCGCGCACCGGGCGGGACACCGACGACGACCTGTGGAAGAAGTTCCGCGCCGCGCAGGACGTCTTCTTCGCCGCCCGCTCCGCGCACGACCAGCAGCGCAGCAGCCAGGAGGTGGCCAACCAGCAGCAGAAGGAGGAGCTGCTGGCCGAGGCCGAGCGGATCGACCCGACCAAGGACCTGCGCAGCGCCCAGGCCCAGCTGCGCAAGATCCAGGACCGGTACGACGCCATCGGCCACGTGCCCCGCGGCGCGATGCGCCAGCTGGAGGACCGGATGCGGGCCGTGGAGCAGCGGATCCGCGGCGCGGTCGACTCGGTCCGCCCGCGGGTGGAGCCGGAGAACCCGCTGCTCACCTCGATGCGCCAGGCGGTGACCAAGGCCGAGGACCAGCTCGCCAAGGCGCAGGCCGCCGGAAACGCCCGGCGGATCAGCGAGGCCGAGGCCAACCTGGCGACCCGCCGGGAGTGGCTGGCCGAGGCGGAGAAGTCCTCCCGCCGCTGAGGCAGGACCGCGCAGGGTCCCGTCCGGTTCGACCGGACGGGGCCCTGTCGTGTCCGACGGGCGGCCGCTAACCGCAGGCAGGCACCGCTGCGGGGAGCGGCGCGGGGATGCCGACGCCCGGCATGCCGAGCGAGACGCCCGGTGTGCTCGGCCGGGTGCCGCCCTCGGCGGCGTCGCCGGCCCGGGTGCGGCGGTGCGACAGCAACGCGCCCTCCGCGATCAGGTGGTGCGGCGCTGCCCGGGTCACGACGGTCTCGACGACGTCCCCGGGACGGAGGCCGTCCGCCGAGGTGAAGTGCACCAGCCGCCCGTCGCGGGCCCGGCCGGACAGCCGGCCGCGCTCGGCGTCCTTGCTGCCCTCCCCCGCGGCCACCAGCAGCTCCACCGGGGTGCCGATCAGCGCCCGGTTCTCCGCCCAGCTGATCTCGTCCTGCAGCGCGGTCAGCCGCAGGAACCGCTCCTGGACGACCTGCTTGGGCAGCTGCCCGCCCATCTCCGCCGCCGGGGTGCCCGGCCGCTTGGAGTACTGGAACGTGAAGGCGCTGGCGAACCGGGCCTCCCGGACCACGTGGAGGGTCTGCTCGAAGTCCTCCTCGGTCTCGCCGGGGAAGCCCACGATGATGTCCGTGGTGATCGCCGCGTCGGGCATCGCGGCCCGCACCCGGTCGATGATCCCCAGGTAGCGCTCCTGCCGGTAACCGCGGCGCATCCGGCGCAGGACGTCGTCCGAGCCGGACTGCAACGGCATGTGCAGCTGGTGGCAGACCGCCGGGGTCTCGGCCATGGCCTCGATGACGTCGTCGGTGAACTCGCGCGGGTGGGGGCTGGTGAACCGCACCCGCTCCAGGCCCTCGATCCGGCCGGTGGCCCGCAGCAGGCCGGCGAAGGCGCCCCGGTCGCGGAACTCCACGCCGTAGGCGTTCACGTTCTGACCCAGCAGCGTCACCTCGAGCACGCCCTGGTCGACCAGCGCCTGCACCTCGGCGAGGACCTCGCCGGGCCGGCGGTCCTTCTCCTTGCCGCGCAGGGCCGGGACGATGCAGAACGTGCAGGTGTTGTTGCACCCCACGCTGATGGAGACCCAGCCGGAGTGGGCGGAGTCCCGCTTGGCCGGCAGGGTGGACGGGAAGACCTCGAGGGCCTCCTTGATCTCGACCTGCGCCTCGGCGTTGTGCCGGGCGCGCTCGAGCAGGGCGGGCAGCGAGCCGACGTTGTGGGTGCCGAAGACGACGTCGACCCACGGGGCGCGCCGGACGATCTCGCCGCGGTCCTTCTGCGCCAGGCAGCCCCCGACGGCGATCTGCATGCCCGGGTGGGCGTCCTTCACCGGGCGCAGGTGGCCGAGGTTGCCGTACAGCCGGTTGTCGGCGTTCTCCCGGACCGCGCACGTGTTGAGCACGACGACGTCGGGGTCCTGGTCCTCGCCGGCGGCGGTGTAGCCGGCTCGCTCCAGGAGGCCAGACAGGCGCTCGGAGTCGTGCACGTTCATCTGGCAGCCGTACGTGCGGACCCGGTAGGTCTTGCCGTTCACCACCTGATCGTACGGAGCCCGTCGCCGCGGCCCGCCGCAGCCGGGTCCGACGGCGACCGAGCCGACCGGGCAGTCGGGAGCCCTTGCCCCGACTCAGCTTCGTTACAGCTTCGTGATGGACCGGCGACGTCCTCGGGATCACGGGCACCTAGGGTCCGTGACCGTGACCAGCGCGACCGCAGAGCCTCTCGTCCGGATGTCCGGCGTCAACAAGTGGTTCGGCGAACTGCACGTCCTGCAGGACATCGACCTGACCGTCGCCCGCGGCGAGGTGGTCGTCGTCATCGGCCCCTCTGGCTCGGGGAAGTCGACGCTGTGCCGGACGATCAACCGGCTCGAGTCGATCGAGAAGGGCGAGATCAGCATCGACGGCCAGCGGCTGCCGGAGGAGGGCAAGGACCTCGCCCGGCTGCGCAGCGACGTCGGCATGGTGTTCCAGAGCTTCAACCTGTTCGCGCACAAGACCGTGCTGGAGAACGTGACGCTCGGCCCGGTCAAGGTGCGCCGGCAGTCCAAGGCCGACGCCGAGAAGCGGGCCCGCGAGCTGCTGGACCGGGTCGGCGTCCTGCACCAGGCCGACAAGGTGCCCGCCCAGCTCTCCGGTGGGCAGCAGCAGCGGGTGGCGATCGCCCGGGCGCTGGCCATGGACCCGAAGGTCATCCTCTTCGACGAGCCCACCTCGGCGCTGGACCCGGAGATGATCAACGAGGTCCTCGACGTGATGATCGCGCTGGCGCGCGACGGCATGACGATGGTCGTCGTCACCCACGAGATGGGCTTCGCCCGACGGGCGGCCGACCGGGTGGTCTTCATGGACGGCGGCCGGATCGTCGAGTCCGCGGACCCGGAGACCTTCTTCACCAAGCCGAAGTCCGACCGGGCCAAGGACTTCCTCTCCAAGATCCTCAACCACTGACCCGTCGCACAACCGAGAGGACCCTTCATGCGCATCACCCGCTATGCCGCCGCGCTCGCGGCCGGCGTCGTGCTGGCCGGCTGCAGCAGCTCCGCCGGCGACCAGGCCGCCGACCAGGCGGAGAACACCGTCGCGGTGGAGACCGAGGCGTCCTTCGCCGCGGGCACCTCGATGGCCGAGCTGAACGAGGCCGGCAGCATCACCATCGGCACCAAGTTCGACCAGCCCGGGTTCGGCCTGCTCAACCCGTCGGGGACCCCCGAGGGCTTCGACGTCGAGATGGGCAAGATCATCGCGGCGAAGCTCGGCATCCCCGAGGACGGCGTCGAGTTCGTCGAGACCGTCTCGGCCAACCGCGAGGCGTTCATCCAGAACGGCACGGTCGACCTGGTGATCGCCACCTACACGATCAACGACGCCCGCAAGCAGGTCGTCGACTTCGCCGGCCCGTACTACACCGCAGGCCAGGACATCATGGTGGCGGCGGGCAACCCCGAGGGCATCGCGGGTCCGGACGACCTGGCCGGCAAGAACGTCTGCTCGGTGGAGGGGTCGACCCCGGCGGAGAACATCCGCACCAACTACCCGCAGGCCCAGCTGACGCTGTTCGACGTGTACTCCAAGTGCGCCGACGCGCTGGCCAACGGCCAGGTCGACGCGGTGACCACCGACAACGTGATCCTCACCGGCCTGGTGGCCAACGGCGGCGAGGCCTTCGAGCTGGTCGGCAACCCGTTCACCGAGGAGCCGTACGGCATCGGCCTGACCAAGGACGACACGGAGTTCCGGAACTTCATCAACGACGTCCTCGAGGAGTCCTTCGAGGACGGCTCGTGGGAGGCCGCCTGGGACGCCACCGCCGGCGCGATCACCGGCACCCCGGCGCCCGAGCCGCCGGCCGTCGACCGGTACTGACCTGATCCGGAGCCGGGTGACGCTGCGGCGTCACCCGGCTCCGTCCTGACCACCGAGCCACAGGAGGAGCGGTCGTGTCCGTCCTGATCGACAACCTGCCGCTCCTGCTGCGCGGCTTCTGGATGACCCTCGTGCTGTCCGTGCTCGCGTGGATCGGCGCGATGGTCCTGGGCACGGTGCTGGCGGGTCTGCGCGTCTCGCCGTCCGCGCCGCTGCGGGGACTCGGCTACACCTACGTCGAGCTGGTGCGCAACACCCCGCTGACCGTCGTCTTCTTCTTCATGGCCTTCGGCCTGCCGCAGCTGGACCTCGCGCTCCCCAGCTTCTTCTGGTCCGCACTGCTCGCCCTGGTGCTGTACACCGCGGCCTTCGTCTGCGAGGCGATCCGCTCGGGCATCAACGCCGTCCCCCCGGGACAGGCCGAGGCCGCCCGCGCGCTGGGCATGCCCTTCGGCCAGGTGCTGGGTCAGGTGGTGCTCCCGCAGGCCATCCGCACGGTGATCCCGCCGCTGGGCAACGTGTGGATCGCGCTGGTCAAGAACAGCTCGATCGCGTCGGCGTTCGCGGTCACCGAGCTGACCGCCGTGCTCAGCCGGCTGTCCAACGCGACCGCCGGGGCGCTGGTGTGGATCGGCCTGGGTGTCGCGCTCGGCTACCTGGTGATCACGCTGCCGTCCGGCTGGGCCGTCAGCCGGTTCGAGCGACGACTGGCCGTGCTCCGGTGACCGCCCCTCTCGACCTCCGGAGGCCCCGGTGAGCTCCCTCCTCTACGACATCCCGGGCCCGAAGGCCCGCGCCCGCAACCGCATGCTGACCGCGGTCGGGGCGCTCGTCGTCGCCGGGCTCGTCGCGCTGGCCGTCTGGCGCCTGGCGGTCAACGACCAGCTGGACCCCGACCGGTGGGCGGTCCTGTTCGACGCGCGCACCGAGGTCCCCCAGGCGCTGCTGCGGGCGCTGGGGCGCACCCTGCAGGTGGCGGTCATCGGCATGGTGCTGGCCACCGTGCTGGGGGCGCTGCTGGCCATCGGCCGGCTCTCCGACCGCCGGTGGATCAGCCGGCCCGTCACGGTGGTCGTCGAGTTCTTCCGCGCGGTCCCGCTGCTGCTGCTGATCCTGTTCTCGTTCATCTTCATCCCGGCGATCGGCACCCCGATCAGCCCGTTTGCGGCGCTGCTGCTCGGGCTGGTGCTCTACAACATGTCGGTGCTCGCGGAGATCTTCCGGTCGGGCATCCTGTCCGTCGACCGCGGCCAGTGGGAGGCCGGCTACGCGCTGGGGCTGCGCAAGTCCCAGCTGATGGCGACGGTCCTGCTGCCCCAGGCGGTGCGCCGGATGCTGCCGGTGCTCATCGCCCAGCTCGTCGTGCTGCTCAAGGACACGTCGCTGGGCTACATCGTCACCTACTCCGAGCTGCTGCGGACCGCCCGCGGTCTGGTCGAGTTCTTCGGCAACACCTACTCCTTCCAGTTCTACGTCGCCGCCGCGGTCATCTACATCGTGGTGAACCTGCTCATCTCCTCCATCGCCCGGCTGGTGGAGCGGCGCACCCGCAAGGACGGCAAGGCTCGCGCCGCCGGCCCGATCGGGCTGCCGGACGAGACGACGCCGGTGGTCGTCCCGGGCGGGGGCCCCGACCGCGGCCTCTGAGCCCCACTCACGACGGCCCGCACGCACCGCGTGCGGGCCGTCGTGCTGTCCGGGGGCGGCTGCGGCTGGGCGCGGGAGCAGCCGGGAGCCCGCGCCGACAGGCCAGCAACCGCTCGATCGCGGACCTCGGCTTGTCAGGTTCAGCCGATCCCGCAGCGACGGGGTGCTGCCGAGAACTGATTCGTGACCATCGCCGCCCCCGCCGCGCACTTCGAGTTGGACGTCGACATGGCCGACACCTCTCAGCTCTTCGTCAGCCGCCTGCGCTCGTCCGCTGCCAGCTTCGCCCGTGCCGCCGGCGCGGAGGAGGCGATCGTCCGTGAGGCGGTGCCGCCGGCCCGGCACCGGCGGGCGCGCTGCCGGGTGGTGCTCCGCTACCCCGGCGGGGAGGAGCGCGACGTGACCTTCCTCGGCCCGGTCGTCTCCCCGGACCTGGGCAAGTACCTGTCGATGTCGGAGTTCGACGCGCTCATCCAGCGCTGGCTCCGGTCCGGTCAGGAGCGCAGCCGTCGCTGGCTCGTGCCGGACGACGAGGCGGCCGACGGCGTAGCCGTGGACGTCAGCGCCTGGCTCGACCGCACCGGGGGGACGAGCCGCACGACGCCGCGCTGACCTCCGTCGGGGCCGGGACGGGACTCCCCCACTCCCCGGCGCCCGCCGGGGCAGGTGCGGGCACGACAGAGCCGGTGCGACCACGGGGTCGCACCGGCTCTGCCGTGTTGCGGCACCGGCGGCAGGAGCTGGGGCAGGGCACCTGCGCCGGAGGGCTGTCAGGGCAGGTCGTCGACCCACGTGCCGGGCGGCACCCGGCCCGGCCGGCCGAGGGAGCGGGCCCGCCCCCCCTCCCCCACCTCGAGGCCGTCGCCGACGCCGTCGATGCGCTCGGGGAGGGACGCACCGCGGCGCCTGGCCCCGGCGTGCTCGGCCGGTCGCTCCTCGGAGATCCCGTCCTCGGCCAGGTCAGCGGCTTCGTCGGCGGCCAGGTCGCCCTGGTCGCGGGCGTCGAGGGCCTCGCGCACCACCCAGCCGGCCAGACCGCCGCCGTAGCCCTTGCGGGCGAGCATGCCGACCAGACGGCGCTCCGCCGTGGCCCGATCGAGGCGACGCATCGAGGGGAGCTTGCGCTCGACGAGACGCCGGGCGGCGTCCCACTCGTCCTGCGGGTCGACCTCGGCCACTGCGGCCGCTGCGACCTCCCCGTCGACCCCCTTGGCGCGCAGCTCGGCGGTGAGGGCCCGGCGGGCCAGGCCGCGCCCGGACTGCCGGGAGGACACCCATGCGGCGGCGAAGGCTGCGTCGTCGATGAGCCCCACCTCGGTGAACCGGTCGAGCACCCGGGTCGCGGCGTCCTCGGGAACGCCGCGCTTGGCCAGCAGGTCGGCCAGCTGCTTGCGGGTCTTCGACGCCCCGGTGAGGGCCCGCAGACACACGCCGCGAGCCACCGCCTCCGGGTCGCCCATGTCGTCCTCGGTGCTCCCGGGGACCGCGGCATCGGCGTCGTCCGCCGTCGGCGGACGGCCGCGCGCAGCCCGGCGACCCCCGGGGCGCTCTCCGTCCCGCCCGCGGGAGCGGCCGGTCTGCCGGCGACCTCGCCGGTCGCCGGCAGACCCGCCCTCGTCAGCGGGCGCCCCGCCATCCGGGACGCCGTCGGAGAACAGCGTGTCGGACACCGGGCTCAGAAGTCGGTCGGCTCAGCCGCCGGCGCGTCCAGCGTCGGGCCGATGCCGAGCTTCTCCTTGATCTTCTTGTCGATCTCGTCGGCCAGGTCCGGGTTGTCGCGCAGGAAGCCGCGGACGTTCTCCTTGCCCTGGCCGAGCTGGTCGCCCTCGTACGTGTACCAGGCACCGGACTTGCGGATGATGCCCTGGTCGACGCCGATGTCGATGAGGCTGCCCTCGCGGCTGAACCCGGTCCCCCACAGCAGGTCGAGCTCGGCCTGCTTGAACGGGGCGGCGACCTTGTTCTTCACGACCTTCACCCGCACCCGGCTGCCGACCGCCTCGGTGCCCTGCTTGAGGGTCTCGATGCGGCGCACGTCGAGGCGGACCGACGCGTAGAACTTCAGCGCGCGACCACCGGTGGTGACCTCGGGCGAGCCGTAGACGACGCCCACCTTCTCGCGCAGCTGGTTGATGAAGATCGCGGTGGTGCCGGAGTTGCTCAGCGCGCCGGTGATCTTGCGCAGCGCCTGGCTCATCAGCCGCGCCTGCAGACCGACGTGGCTGTCGCCCATCTCGCCCTCGATCTCGGCGCGGGGCACCAGGGCGGCGACCGAGTCGATGACGATGACGTCGAGCGCGCCGGAGCGGATCAGCATGTCGGCGATCTCGAGCGCCTGCTCACCGGTGTCGGGCTGGCTGACCAGCAGCGCGTCGGTGTCGACGCCGATCGCCCGGGCGTACTCGGGGTCGAGGGCGTGCTCGGCGTCGATGAACGCCGCGATGCCGCCGAGCGCCTGGGCGTTGGCCACGGCGTGCAGGGCGACGGTCGTCTTGCCGGAGGCCTCGGGGCCGTACACCTCGATGACCCGGCCGCGCGGGAGACCGCCGATGCCGAGGGCTATGTCGAGGGCGACCGAGCCGGTGGGGATGACCTTCATGGCCACCTCGGGCGAGTCACCCAGCCGCATCACCGAGCCCTTGCCGAACTGCTTGTCGATCTGGGCGAGGGCCATGTCGAGGGCCTTGTCGCGGTCGAGCGTTGCTGCCATGGTGGCCACCTTCGGATGTCGCTGTGTGCGGGTCGTCGCCGACGCTAGGACGTGGGTCTGACAGTTCCACCCGGCCGCGCTCATCTGTGGACGAGCACCGGGCCTGTGGACGCCACGGTAGACCGAACACACGTTCGATTCCAGTGACACGCCGCACCCGTCACAGCAGCCACGGCCGCGGCGTCGGAGCGCCGCTCCGCCGGCGGGCTCAGCGGTCCTTCGGCGGGACGTCGTACTCCTGGCAGATCTCCAGCCACACGCGGCGCACCGGCAGCCCGGCCTCGATCGCCTGCACCGGCGTCCGCTCGCCGAGCGCGCCGAACACGTGGTCGCGCGCGACGGTCTGCGCCCGCATCGAGCCGAACTGGCTCTCCATCCGGGACCAGAACTCCTGCAGGCGCACGCCGTCGACCGTACCCACTGCGCCGGCCGGGCCGGCGGGGGTCAGGAGGCGACCGGTCGCCGGGCGCCGATCCACACCACCACCAGCGGGACGACGAGCGCGGTGGCCACCACGGCCACGAGCCCGAACCCGCCCACGGCCAGGAGCGGGCCCCCCACGGCACCGGCCAGGGCCGCCCCCAGCCCCATGAGCAGGTCGGTCGCCCCCTGCGCGGCGGGTCGCAGCTCCGCCGGGACCGCCTCGGTGACCAGCGTGGAGCCGGCGACCAGGCAGCACGACCAGCCCAGGCCCAGGCAGAACAGCCCCACGCCGAGCTGCAGGGCCGCCCCCGGCGGCGCGGTCCCGGCCACCACCCCGGCGAGCAGGAGCAGCAGCCCGCCGCAGGCGACGGTGACCGACCGGCCGGCCCGGTCGGCGAGCCAGCCGACCACCGGGGAGAAGAGGTACATGCCGGCCACGTGCACGCTGATCACCAGGCCGATGACCCGCAGCGTCGTCCCGTCGGCGTGGCCGCCGTGCCCGCCGCCCATGTGCACCGGCGTCATGACCATCAGGCCGACCATCACCGAGTGCCCGACCACGACGGCGGTCACGCCGAGCCGCCCACCGGGCCCGGCCCACACGGCGCGCAGCGCCGCGACCGACCCGGTGCGGGCCGGCGGTGTCCCGACCGGGCGGTCGCCGGCGGCCAGCCGCCGGGCGAGCAGCAGCGGATCGGGGCGCAGCAGGAGGAGGACGGCCAGCAGGACGACGGCGAACGCCGCGATCGGCAGCACGTAGGCCCCGCCCAGGGGCGGCAGCCCGAGCGACCGCCCGAGCCCGTCGCCGACCCCGGCCAGGTTCGGCCCGAGCACCGAGCCGACCGTGGTCGCCCACACCACGAGCGAGAGGGCGCGCCCGCGGTGCTCCGGCTCGGCCAGGTCGGCGGCGGCGAAGCGCGCCTGCAGCCCGCTGGTGGTGGCCGCGCCGAACAGGAACAGCCCGACGACCAGCAGTGCCAGCGAGGAGAGCGCCGCGGCGGCCACCACCAGGACCGCGCCGCCGCCGGCGATCGCGTACCCGAGGGACAGCCCGGCCCGCCGGCCCCACCGGTCGCTCGCCCGGGCCAGCGGCACGGCGACCAGCGCCGCCCCGAGCACGCTGGACGTGCTGCCCAGCCCGGCGGCGGTGTCGGTGCCGGCGACCTCGGCGGCGAGCAGCCCGCCGACGGTGATCCCGACGGTCACGCCCAGGCCGCCGAGGGCCACCCCGCCGGAGAGCACCGCGAGGGTCCGCCGCTGGACCGCGGCGCGTTCGGCCGTCGAGAGGGTCACGGTCCTGCAGTCTGCCGCAGGTGCGCCGGGTGGAGCGGGTAGACAGGAGGCGATGACCGGACGACGTCGTGCCCTCCTCTCCGTCGCCGTGCTGCTCGCCGCGGTCGGCTGCGGCGACGGCGGCCCGGCCCGTGGGCGAACGGCCTCGTCGAGCACTGCGGGCGGCCCGTCGACCAGCCCGGAGCCACCTCCGCCCTCGTGCGCCGAGCGGACGCTGGCCGGCCTGGACCCGGCCGCCCGGGCCGGGCAGCTGCTGATGGTGGGCGTGCCCGCCGAGGACCCCGGCAGCGGGCTGGCCGGCGCCGCGGGCGTCCCGGTCGGCGGGGTGTTCCTGCACGGCCGGAGCAAGGCCGACGCCGCCACCCTGGGCGCGGCGGTCGCCGGGCTGCAGGCGTCGTCGGCGGTGCCGCTGCAGGTCGCCGTCGACCAGGAGGGCGGGCTCGTGCGGACGCTGCAGGGCCCCGGCTTCGACGAGCTGCCGCGAGCCGTCGAGCAAGGGGCGCGCCCGCCGGAGGAGGTGCGGAGCACGGTCACCGCCCTCGCCCGGCAGCTGCGCGCCGCCAGCGTCACCCTGGACCTCGCCCCGGTGGCCGACGTCGTCCCGGCCGGCACCGAGGCGGCCAACCCGCCGATCGGCGCGTCCGGCCGGCAGTACGGCAGCGACCCGGCGCACGTGGCCGACGTCGTCGGCACGGTCGTGCGCGCCCTGCAGGACGGCGGGGTGGCGGCCACCGCCAAGCACTTCCCCGGGCTGGGCCGGGTGACGGTCAACACCGACACCGACCTCGGTGCCACCGATCCGCGGACCACCGCCGACGACCCGGCGCTGCGGCCGTTCGCCGCGGCGGTCGACGCCGGCACCGCCGCGGTGATGGTGAGCTCGGCGACCTATCCCCAGCTGGACCCGGACGCCCCCGCGGTCTTCTCCCCCGCCGTCGTCGGCCTGCTGCGCGACCGGCTGGGCTTCGACGGGGTGGTGATGAGCGACGACCTGGGCCGGGCGGTGGCGGTGTCGCAGGTGCCGCCGGAGCGCCGCGCGGTGGACGCGGTGGCGGCGGGCGTCGACGTCGTCCTCACCGTCCGGGCGGCGGACGCGCAGCCGATGGCGCAGGCGCTCACCGACCGGGCCGCCGCGGACCCGGCGTTCGCCGCGCGGGTCACGGAGTCCGCCGGCCGGGTGCTCGCGCTCAAGGAGCGGTTCGGCCTGCTGACCTGCTAGAGCCCCATGGAGCGGCCGATGATCTCCTTCATGATCTCGTTGGTGCCGCCGTAGGTGGACTGCACGCGGGCGTCCCGCCAGGCCTTCGAGACCCGGTACTCGTCCATGTAGCCGTAGCCGCCGTGCAGCTGCAGGCAGCGGTCGGCGACCTCGTTCTGCAGCTCCGTCGTCCACCACTTGGCCATGGCCGCGTCGGTGGCGGTGACGTCGCCGGAGCCGAGCTGCCGGATGCACTCGTCGACGAAGGTGCGCGCGATGGTCAGCCTGGTCCGCAGCTCGGCCAGGACGAACCGGTTGGCCTGGAACGAGCCGACCGGCCGGCCGAACGCCGTCCGGGTGGTGACGTGGTCGAGGGTGAGCTCGAGGACCGTCTCGGCCGCCGCGACGGCCCCCGCGGCGATGGAGAGGCGTTCCTGCGGGAGGTTGTCCATCAGGTGCCCGAAGCCCCCGTGCTCGGTGCCGAGCAGGTTGCCGGCCGGGACGCGCACCTCGTCGAGAACAGCTCGGCGGTGTCCTGCGCCTTGAGGCCGACCATCTCCAGGTTGCGGCCGCGGGTGGACCCGGGCATGCCGCGCTCGACGACGAGCAGGCTGGTGCCACGGGAGGCGGGCACGTCGGTCGCCGTCCGGGCGACCACGATCACCAGGTCGGCGTTGATGCCGTTGGTGACGAAGGTCTTGGCCCCGGTCAGCACCCACGCGTCGCCGTCCCTCCGCGCCGTGGTGCCGATGCCCTGCAGGTCGCTGCCGGTGCCCGGCTCGGTCATCGCGATGGCGGTGATGAGCTCGCCGGCGCAGAAGCCGGGCAGCCAGCGGGCCTTCTGCTCGTCGGTGGCCAGGTCGCGATCCCGGCCCGCTCCCAGGCGTCGTGGAACGGCGCGACGGCCAGGTCGAGGAAGGCCCGGACGCTCGCCCGGAACGCGTCGTGGTCGGCCTCGTACAGCGTGGGGCGCATGGCGCGGAGTCTGACCGACCGGGAGCTGCCGGGACCAGGCCGGGGAACGGGACCGGGACGGCGGATGATCGACCGCATGGGTGGGACGACGACGGACATCCGCGCCTCCGTGGCGGCGACCGCGGCCGAGGTGGACGCCGGGACCGCGGACACCCGGGCCACGCTCCGGGAGCTCGGCGCGCGCGGGCTGCTCGGCCGCCCGTCGTCCCCGGACCCCGCCGCCTCGCTGGGTGCGCCCGTGGCGCTGGTCCGCGAGGTGGCGGCCGGCTCGCTGGCGGCCGCGTTCTCGCTGTGGTCGCAGACGATGGTCGGAGTACCTGCGCTGCTGCCCCACTCCCGTCGGCGCGGCCCTCGTGCCGGCACTGACCGCGGGTGGGCTGACCGGCTCCACCGGGCTGGCCCCGGCGCTGACGGACCTCGCCGGCGGGCAGCCGCTGCCGGTGCGCGCCGAGCGGGACGGGGGCGGCTGGCGGCTGACCGGCTCGGTGCCGTGGGCGTCCAACCTGTTCGACGACGCCGTCCTGGTGACCCCCGCGCGGACCGCGGACGGCGGGCGGCTGGTCGCGGTGGTCCGGCTCTCCGCCGCGACCGTCGTCCCCGCCGGCCCGCTGCTGGCGCTCAACGGCACCGGCTCGGTCGGGCTGCCCGACGTGCGGGTGACCGGCGGCGAGGTGCTCAGCACCGACCTGGCTGCCTTCGTGTCGCTGTGCCTGCCGGCGATGCTCCTGCTGCAGACCGCCTTGGCCATCGGGCTGGCCGACGCCGCGCTGCCGGCCGCGGCCGGGCGGCTCACCGGGCCCAACGGCACGCTCCGCGCCGACCACGAGCTGCTGACCGCGCGGCACACCGAGGTGGCCCGGCGGCTGAGCGCGCGGGCCGCCGACCCGCGGTCGGCCGGCCGGCCGGAGCTCGCCCAGCTGCGGCTGGACGCGCTGCACCTCGCCGCTGACGCGGTGCGGCTGGAGAGCACGGTGGCGTCGGGCAGCGGCTTCCGGGCCGACAGCCCGACCAGCCGGCGGGTGCGGGAGGTGGCGTTCCTCCCCGTGCAGGCGCCCACCGAGGGCCAGCTGCGCCGCCAGGTGGCAGCCGGCTGACCGGGCCGGTCAGCTCGCCCGGCGCACCGGCCGGTACCGGTACCGCGGCTTGATCGCGACGTTGAGGTAGCGGCCGAGGCTGTCGGACTCCAGCAGCGCCAGCGCCTCCTCCGGCGGCACGTCGAGGTAGTCGTACACCCCACCGTTGTGGAACTCGATCTCCAGCACGTGCTCGTCGAGGTCGTACCCGACCGAGCGGATGTTGGAGGAGTGCACCCGCGCACGTCTCATCGCTGCCCCCTCCGGGACGACAACGTCGTAGTTACGCCATTGTCATCCTGCGGGGGCGGGCCGTCAGCCCGTCCGCCGCCACCCCCGGAACCACTCGACCGCGACGTCCTTGGGCCACGGCCCCGCCGGTGGGGCGCCGTCGGCCTCGGGCAGCGCGTACGCGGAGAGCATCACCTGCACCGGGTAGCCGGGGGACTGCCGCACCACGTGCACGAGCTGCTCGTCGACGTAGAAGGCGACCTCCGACGCCGTCCACTCGACCGCGTACTCGTGGAACTCGCGGGCGTCGAGCGGCAGCTCGGGGCGGACGAAGTCGTCGGTGATGCGCGGATCGCCGAACGGGTGCACGCCCATGCCCACTGCCGTCCGGCCGTCCCGCACGTCCTTGCCGAACACCTCGACCACGCAGATCTCCGCCGACCGCTCGGGCGCGTCCTCGACGCCGATCAGCCACAGCGCGCCCATCGCGGCGGGGTCGTCGCTGAACCGGGCGCGGACCTCGACCAGCCCGTACTGCGGCGTGTACAGCCGCAGCTCCGGTTGCTCTTCCCGGACGACGACCCCCGGCCGGAACCGGTGCTGACCGATCGGGCTCCCCAGCGGCCCGGCGAATCCCCCCGTCCGCAGGTTCGAGACCCGCACCTGGCCGTCGAACTCCGGGCACCACGGCGGCTGGTCCTCCTCGACCAGCAGGCGCAGCCCGCCGTCCCCGAGCCGGTACCGCGCGGCCGCGGCCGCCCGGGAGCTCCAGTGCGGCAGGTACTCCGGCAGCCACAGCGACCGGTCGAGCTCCGGCCCGGCGAAGGTGTCCTCGACCGCCAGCTCGTATCCGCTGCGGTCCAGCGTCGTCGGCACGTCCCGGTACCGGTCCACGTCCGTCCTCCTCGTCGTCGCGCAGGTCCCGGCGGAAGTGTCGTACCTGCGTGGACACTGGTCGCGTGTCCTCCCTCGACCGGTTCTCCGCGGCCACGCAGGCGTGGTTCACCGGCGCCTTCGCCGAGCCCACGGCGGCCCAGGAGGGCGCCTGGTCGGCGATCAGCAGCGGCGAGCACGCCCTCGTCGTCGCCCCGACCGGGTCGGGCAAGACGCTGGCCGCCTTCCTGTGGTCCCTCGACCGGCTCGCCGCCGTCCCCCCGCCGGAGGACCCGCTGGCCCGCTGCCGGGTGCTCTACGTCTCACCGCTCAAGGCGCTGGCCGTCGACGTGGAGCGGAACCTGCGCGCGCCGCTCACCGGGATCGGCCAGGCCGCCCTGCGGCTGGGTCTGCCGCGGCCGGAGATCACCGTCGGGGTCCGCTCCGGCGACACCCCCGCCGACGAGCGGCGCACCTTCGCGCGGCGCCCGCCGGACATCCTGATCACCACGCCGGAGTCGCTGTTCCTGCTGCTCACCAGCCAGGCGCGGGAGTCGCTGCGCGGGGTGGAGACGGTGATCCTGGACGAGGTGCACGCGGTCTGCGGCACCAAGCGCGGCGCCCACCTCGCGGTCTCGCTCGACCGGCTCGACGAGCTGCTGGAGCGCCCGGCGCAGCGGATCGGCCTGTCGGCGACCGTGCGGCCGATCGAGGAGGTGTCCACCTTCCTGGCCGGTGGCCGGCCGGTGCAGGTGGTGGCGCCGCCGGCGGACAAGAAGTGGGACCTGTCGGTCGTCGTCCCGGTGGAGGACATGTCCCAGCTGGGGCAGCCCACCGGTGAGCTGGCGGGGTCCGCCGCCGGGGACCAGCCGCGGGCGTCGATCTGGCCGGCCGTCGAGGAGCGGGTGCTCGACCTGATCGAGGCGCACCGCAGCACCATCGTCTTCGCCAACTCGCGGCGGCTGGCCGAGCGGCTCACCGCCCGGCTGAACGAGCTGCACGTCGAGCGGACGACGGGCGAGCCGCTGCCGCACGGCGCGAACCCCGCCCAGCTCATGGCGCAGGCCGGCGCCGGCGGCGGGCTGCCACCGGAGGTCACGCCGATCGCCGCCGCCCACCACGGGTCGGTGTCCCGGGAGCAGCGCGCGATCGTGGAGGAGGCGCTGAAGTCGGGCCAGCTGCCGGCCGTCGTCGCCACGTCCTCGCTCGAGCTGGGCATCGACATGGGCGCGGTCGACTTCGTGGTGCAGGTCGAGTCCCCGCCCACCGTCGCCGCCGGGCTGCAGCGGGTCGGCCGGGCCGGGCACCAGGTGGGCGCGGTCAGCGAGGGCGTCATCTTCCCGAAGTTCCGCGGCGACCTGGTGCAGAGCGCCGTCGTCGCGGAGCGGATGCGGACAGGGTCGATCGAGTCCACCCGCTACCTGCGCAACCCGCTCGACGTGCTGGCCCAGCAGGTCGTCGCGATGGTCGCCGAGCGGCCGCGCACCGTCGACGACGTCGCGGCGGTCCTCCGCCGGTCGGCCGCGTTCGCGTCGCTGCCCGACTCCGCGCTGCAGGCCGTGCTCGACATGCTGGCCGGCCGGTACCCCTCCGACGCGTTCGCCGAGCTCCGCCCGCGGCTCACCTGGGACCGGGTCACCGACACGCTCACCGCCCGGGCCGGCGCGCAGCGGCTGGCGGTCACCAGCGGCGGCACGATCCCCGACCGCGGGCTCTTCGGCGTCTTCCTCGTCTCCGGCGCCGGGGAGACCGGCGGCCGGCGGGTCGGCGAGCTCGACGAGGAGATGGTCTACGAGTCCCGGGTGGGCGACGTGTTCCTGCTCGGCTCGTCGTCGTGGCGGATCGAGGAGATCACCCACGACCGGGTGCTGGTCAGCCCCGCCCCCGGGCTGCCCGGGAAGATGCCGTTCTGGCACGGCGACACGCAGGGTCGCCCCCTGGAGCTGGGCCGGGCCCTCGGCGCGTTCCTGCGCGAGGTCGGTTCCGCGACGCCGGAGGCCGGTGCCGAGCGGGCTCGCGCCGCCGGCCTCGACGAGTGGGGCGCGGCCAACCTGCTCGCGTACCTGGCCGAGCAGAAACAGGCCACCGGGCACATCCCCGACGACCGCACGATGCTCGTCGAGCGGTTCCGCGACGAGCTCGGTGACTGGCGGCTGGTCGTCCACTCCCCCTTCGGCGCGCAGGTCAACGCGCCGTGGGCGCTGGTCCTCGCCGCCCGGCTCCGCGAGCGGTACGGCGTCGACGTGGCGTCCATGCACTCCGACGACGGCATCGTCCTGCGGCTCCCCGACACCACCGGCGAGGCGCCCGAGGCCGACCTGGCCATCCTCGACCCGGACGACGTCGAGCGGGAGGTCACCGCCGAGGTCGGCAACTCCGCGCTGTTCGCCAGCCGGTTCCGCGAGTGCGCCGCCCGCGCCCTGCTGCTGCCCCGCCGCGACCCGCGCAAGCGCACGCCGCTGTGGCAGCAGCGCCAGCGGGCGGCGCAGCTGCTGTCGGTGGCCAGCGAGTTCTCGTCCTTCCCGATCACGCTCGAGGCGGTCCGAGAGGTCCTGCAGGACGTCTACGACGTGCCCGGCCTGGTCGAGCTGATGACCGACGTCCGCTCCCGCCGGGTGCGGGTCGTCGACGTCCAGACGCAGTCGGCGTCACCGTTCGCCCAGTCGCTGCTGTTCGGCTACGTCGGCCAGTTCATCTACGAGGGCGACGCCCCGCTGGCCGAGCGGCGGGCCCAGGCCCTCGCGCTCGACACCGGGCTGCTCGCCGAGCTGCTCGGCCGCTCCGAGCTGCGCGAGCTGCTCGACGCCGACGCGATGCACGAGGTGGAGGCCGAGCTGCAGCGGCTGCCCATGGAGCGGCACCCGCGCGACGTCGACGGCGCCAGCGACCTGCTCCGCGGGATCGGCGACCTGACCATCGCCGAGGCCGGGGTCCGCGGGGTGCCGACCGCGTGGCTCGACGAGCTGGTCGCCGCCCGGCGGGCGATCGTCGTGCGGATCGCCGGGGAGGAGCGGCACGTCGCCATCGAGGACGCCGGGCGCCTCCGGGACGCGCTGGGCACCGCGCTGCCGGTCGGCGTGCCCGAGGCGTTCACCGAGCCCGTCGCCGACCCGCTCGGCGACCTGGTCGGCCGCTACGCCCGCACGCACGGGCCGTTCGTGCCCAGCGACGTGGCCGGCCGGCTGGGGCTGGGCGTCGCCGTCGTGACGGCCACCCTGCAGCGGCTGGTCGGCACCGGCCGGCTGGTCACCGGCGAGTTCCGGCCCGGCGGCACCGGCCAGGAGTGGTGCGACGCCGACGTGCTGCGCTCGATCCGCCGCCGGTCGCTGGCCAAGCTGCGCCAGGAGGTCGAGCCGGTGCCGGTCGGCACGCTGGCCCGGTTCACGCCGTCCTGGCAGTCCGTCGGCAGCCGGGTGCGCGGGGTCGACGGCGTCCTGGCCGTCGTGGAGCAACTGGCCGGCGCCCTGGTGCCCGCATCGGCGCTGGAGTCGCTGGTTCTCCCCTCGCGGGTCCGCGACTACTCCCCCGCGATGCTCGACGAGCTGACCAGCGCGGGCGAGGTGCTGTGGGCCGGTGCCGGCGGGCTGTCCGGCGGGGACGGCTGGCTCACCCTGGTGCCCGCCGACCTGGCCCCGCTGCTGCTGCCCGAGCCGCCCGGCGGCGCGCAGCTCGAGGGCGGGGTCGCCCAGCAGGTGCTCGAGGAGCTCGCCGGTGGGCAGGCGCTCTTCTTCCGGTCGCTGTCCGACCGGGTCGGCGCGACCGACGACCAGGCGCTGGCCGACGTCGTCTGGGACCTGGTGTGGAGCGGCGCGCTGACCAACGACACGCTCGCCCCGCTGCGGGCCCGGCTGGGCAGCGGCGGCACGCACCGCAAGGCCCCCGCCGCCCCGCGGGCCCGGCTCGACCGCAGCCGCTACGGGCGCACCCGGCTGGGCCGTCCGGCTCTGCCCAGCCGCACCGGCCCGCCGACGATGGCCGGCCGGTGGTCGCGCCTGCCGGAGCTGGAGACCAACGTGACCAAGCGCACGACGGCGCGCGCCGAGGCGCTGATGGAGCGGCACGGCGTCCTCACCCGCGGCGCGGTCCAGGCCGAGCAGGTCCCCGGTGGCTTCTCCGCCGTCTACCCGGTGCTCCGCGCGTTCGAGGAGAACGGCCGGGCCCGCCGCGGCTACTTCGTCGAGACGCTCGGTGCCGCCCAGTTCGGCGGCGCGGGCGCGGTCGACCGGCTGCGCAGCTTCGCCAGCCCGGACCGCACGCCGTCCGGCCCGGTGGTGCTGGCGGCCACCGACCCGGCGAACGTGTACGGCGCGGCACTGCCCTGGCCGGAGCGGCTCACCGGCGACGACGAGGCCGTCGACATCGGGGAGGGCACCGGCAGCCGCAAGAGCGGGCACCGGGCCGGGCGCAAGGCCGGTGCGCTGGTGGTGCTGGTCGACGGCGAGCTGGTGCTCTACGTCGAGCGCGGCGGCAAGACCCTGCTGTCCTGGACCGAGGACGAGCACACCCTCAAGGAGGCGACCACCGCGCTGTCCGGCGCCGTGGCATCGGGGGCGCTCGGACGGATGACGGTGCAGAAGGCCGACGGCGCCTCGGTGCACGAGTCCACGCCGTTGTCCACGGCGCTGCAGGCAGCCGGGTTCGCTGCCACCCCGCGGGGCCTCCGCCTCCGCGGCTGACCCCGGAGGTCAGCGGCGGCGGGAGCCCTGCAGCCAGGGTGCGTACCGGCGGCTCAGCCGCGGCATCAGGACCCGCAGCGCGGTCACGACGTACACCGCGGACAGCACCAGCCGCAGCGGCCAGGGCCAGTTCCCGACGAAGGGAACGGCAACCAGCTGGAACGAGGTGGTCACCGCCAGCACGACCGCGACGGTGAGCAGCCAGCTGCGCCAGGCCGGGCCGGGGCGCGGTGGCACCGCGAAGAAGGTCTCCAGGCCCACGGCGCGGGCGACCCGCTCGTCCTCGACCAGCCGGCGCACCTCCTCCAGCGCTCCGCGGCGCTCGGGCGACCGCTCCCACGCGGCCAGCGACGCGTCGTCGGCGAACCGGTAGACGAGGTGGTACTCGTCGCTCCCCGGGCCGGGACGCAGCAGGGACGAGCCGACATGCCCCCAAAAGGCCGCCACGACCTCCTGGACGTCGGTGGCCCACTGCTCGAAGGCGTTCTGCAGCTCCGGGCGCACCACCCGCGCGACGGTCACCGTCACCGGCTCGGGTGCCCGGCCGGCGGAGTTGCCGGCCAGCCGCGCGGGCAGGGTGCGCAGTCGCGCCGTCATGTCCACGGCCTGCCGGAGCGCCGCCGGGGCCGGGGCTGTTCCCGGATGTCGGCCCCTTCACAGAGCCCGGCCCGCCCGGCGAGCGGCCTCCCGGCTAGGGGTCCGGCCGGCCATCGCCGATGAGACCTCGCGCAGCGGCACGGACGGCAGCGGGCCGCCGCGCAGGGGATCATGGTCGTCATGCCCGAGGGAGACACCGTCTGGCTCGCCGCGCAGCGGATGCACACGGCGCTGGCCGGGGCGACGCTGCGCCGGGGTGAGCTGCGGGTGCCGCAGCTGGCCGCCGTCGACCTGGCCGGCGCGACCGTCACCGAGGTCGTCCCCCGCGGCAAGCACATGCTGATCCGGCTCGCCGACGGCCGGACCCTGCGCACCCACTACCGGATGGACGGCAGCTGGCACATCTACCGGCCCGGCACGAAGTGGCACGGGGGTCCTGCCTTCGCCGTCCGGGCCGTGCTGGCCACCCAGGAGTGGGAGTGCGTCGGGTACCGGCTGCACGACATGGCGCTGGTGGCCACCGCCGACGAGGACCAGCTCGTCGGCCACCTGGGCCCCGACGTCCTGGGCCCGGACTGGGACCTCGACGAGGCGCTGCGCCGGCTGCTCAGCCATCCCGACGAGCAGATCGGGGTCGCCCTGCTCGACCAGCGGAACCTGGCCGGCATCGGCAACCTCTACAAGGTCGAGTCGCTGTTCCTCGCCGGCGTCCACCCGTGGACGCGGGTCGCCGACGTCCCGGACCTGGCCGGCCTGGTGAACCGGGCCCGGACCCTGATGCTCGCCAACCGGCACCGCCCGGAGCAGAGCACCACCGGCAGCACGCGTCGCGGCGAGGACCACTGGGTCGCCGGGCGGAAGGGCCGGCCCTGCCGCCGCTGCGGCACCCGGATCCTGCTCGGTGACCAGGGACCGGACACCCAGGAGCGGGTGACGTGGTGGTGCCCGAACTGCCAGGCGCCGCGCAGCCCCATCGACCCGTCGGCACGTACCGGCGAGCACGACCACCCGCCGACGCTCGCCGGCCGCTGAGACGACACCGCCCGGCCCCGGGAACCCCGGGGCCGGGCGGTCCGGTGTCGTGCGGGAACGGCCACCCTCCAGGGGCCCGCGCCGAGCGTGCGAGGTGTGGGGAGGAGGGTGGTCCTTCGTCAGGCCGGGTCGGTGCGCTCCACGGGCTGCGCCTGCGGCTGCTCGGTGCCGACGCCGCTCACCGCGCCGTTGCCCTGCTCCAGCGCGCCGGCCGCGGTGGTGCCCTCGACCGCGGGGCGGCTCGCTGCTCCCCCGCCCATGGCCGACCGGATCTCGGCGAGCCGGGAGGCGCCGGCCACGTCGAGGGTGGCCCGCTGCACCTCCTGCATCCGGCCCTCGACGGAGTTCTGCGCGAGCTCCGCGTGCCCCAGGGCGTTGGCGTACCGGGCCTCGATCTTGTCGCGGACCTCGCCGAGCGACGGCGTGTTGCCCGGCGCGGACAGCTCGTTGACCTGGCGCAGGGAGTCGGCGACCCGCTCCTGCATCTTCGCCTGCTCCAGCTGCGAGAGGAGCTTGGTCCGCTCGGCGAGGGTGGTCTGCAGCCGCATCCGGCTCTGCTCGACCGCGCCCTTGGCCTGCTCGGCGGCCTGCAGCGCCTCGTCGTGGCTGCGCTTGAGGTCCTCCATCGCCTGCTCCGCGCTCACCAGCTGGGTCGCGAACGCCTGCGCCGCCTGCTCGTACTCGGCGGCCTTCTGCGCGTTGCCGCCGGCACGCTGCTGGTCGGCGAGGGTCAGCGCCTGCCGGGCGGAGGCCTGCAGCTGCTCCACCTCACCGAGCTGCCGGTTCAGCCGCATCTCCAGCTGACGCTGGTTGCCCAGCACCGCCGCCGCCTGGTTGGCCAGCGCCTGGTGCCGCGACTGCTCGGCCTCGATGGCCTGCGCGATCTGCACCTTGGGGTCCGCGCGCTGGTCGATCTGCTGGTTCGCCGACGCCGTCAGGTACTTCCACAGCTTCACGAACGGGTTGGGCATGGTTCCTCCTGTCCGGCGCACTGTCCCCGCCGGGCGGCGAGAGGTGCGGCACGGGCGACGTCCTCGCCGATCATCGTCCCAGGCACCTGCCCACGTCAGCCACCGCGCGTCACCGGTCGCGTGCCGGAGGGGCCGAGGCCGTAGCTTGTCGCCGTGATCTGCGTCATAGGTGAGCTCGTCGTCGACCTCATCCCCGACCCGTCCGCCGACGCGGGGCCCGAGGGCACCGCGCCGCACTTCATCGCCCGGCCCGGGGGGAACGCGCTCAACGTCGCGGTCACCGCGGGCCGGCTCGGCCATCCGGTGCGGCTGCTCGCCCGGCTGGGCCGCGGCCCGCTGCGCGACCACCTCCGCCGGCATGCGGAGATCTCCGGCGTCGACGTCTCCGCGATGGTCGACAGCGACGACCCGGTGAGCGTCGCGATCGTCGCCCTGGACGTGACGGGCTCGGCCGACTACAGCTTCCACGTGCTCGGCGCGGCCGACTGGCAGTGGACCGACGAGGAGCTCGCCGCCGGCTTCCCGGCCGAGGCCCGGGCCGTGCACGTCGGCTCCATCTCCAGCTGGACGGCGCCCGGCTGCGAGGCCATCGCCCGGCTGGTGGAGCGCCTGCACGACGACGGGACGGCGCTGGTCAGCGTCGATCCCAACATCCGGCCGATGCTCGCCGAGGGGTTCGGCAACACCGCCGCCGACGTCCACCAGCGGCTGGACCGGCTGGTCGCGGCGGCCGACGTGGTGAAGGTCAGCTCCGAGGACCTCGACTGGCTCGAGCCCGGGCACGGCGACCTGGACGGCGTCGCGACGCGGTGGGCCGAGCGTGGTCCCGGGCTCGTGCTGCTCACCGACGGCGGGTCCCCGCTGCGGGTCGCGCGCCCCGGCCGGCCCCTGATGCGGGTGCGGCCGCCCACCGTGACCGTGGCCGACACCGTCGGCGCCGGGGACGCGCTCGCCGCCGGGCTGCTGACCGGACTGCTCGAGTCCGGGGTGACCAGCCGCCGCGCCCTCGACGAGGTGTCCGACGCCGACCTGGAGCGGCTGGTCACCACGGCGTCCCGGGTGGCCGCGCTCACCTGCACCCGGGAGGGCGCGCAGCCACCCACCCGCGCGGAGCTGGACGCCTGGACCGCGGGTCAGCCCTGAGGCGACGTCCTGGCTGACCGTGCGGCTACACGGTGCGGCCGCGCAGCTCCCGGTAGCGGCGGATCAGCCCGGCCGTCGAGCTGTCCTGGTCCAGCGCCGGCGCCTCCTCGCTGGTGAGGGCGGGCTCGAGCTGCTTGGCCATCACCTTGCCGAGCTCCACGCCCCACTGGTCGAACGAGTCGATCTGCCAGACGACGCCCTCGACGAACACCGTGTGCTCGTAGAACGCGACCAGCTGGCCCAGCGTGCCCGGCGTCAGCCGCGGCGCCAGGACGGTGGAGGACGGCCGGTTGCCCGGCATCACCTTGTGCGGCACGACGTCGGGCGCGGTCCCCTCGGCGGCGACCTCCTCCGCCGTCCGGCCGAACGCCAGCACCGCGCTCTGCGCGAAGAAGTTGGCCATGAGCAGGTCGTGCATGTCCTCGAGATCGTGGTTCGGCTGCCCGAAGCCGATGAAGTCGGCCGGCACGATCGTGGTGCCCTGGTGCAGCAGCTGGTGGAAGGCGTGCTGGCCGTTGGTCCCCGGCTCGCCCCAGTACACCTCGCCGGTCGACGTCGTCACCGGCTGGCCGTCCCAGCGCACCGACTTGCCGTTGCTCTCCATGGTCAGCTGCTGCAGGTAGGCGGGCAGCCGGGAGAGGTACTGGCTGTAGGGCAGGACGGCGTGGGTCTGGGCGCCGAAGAAGTTCGTGTACCAGACGTTGAGCAACCCCTGGAGGACCGGCAGGTTCTCCGCCAGCGGCGCGGTGCGGAAGTGCTCGTCGATGGTGTGGAAGCCGGCGAGCATCTCGTCGTAGGCGTCCGGCCCGATGGCGACCATCAGCGACAGGCCGATCGCGGAGGTGAAGGAGTAGCGGCCGCCGACCCAGTCCCAGAAGCCGAACATGTTGTCCGGGTCGATGCCGAACGCCTTCACCGCCTCGGTGTTGGTGGAGACAGCGACGAAGTGCTTGGCGACCGCGGTCTCGTCGCCGCCCAGCGCGTCCAGCAGCCAGGCGCGGGCCACCTTCGCGTTGGTCAGCGTCTCCAGCGTGGTGAACGTCTTGGAGCAGACGATGACGAGCGTCTCGGTCGGGTCCAGGTCGCGGGTGGCCTCGGCGAAGTCGGTCGGGTCGATGTTGGAGACGAACCGCAGGGTCAGGTCCCGGTCGCTGTAGTCGCGCAGCGCGGCGTAGGCCATCGCCGGGCCCAGGTCCGACCCGCCGATCCCGATGTTGACCACGGCGCGGATCCGCTTGCCGGTGTGCCCCACCCACTCCCCCGAACGCACCCGGTCGGCGAATGCCCGCATCCTGCCCAGCACCTCGGCGACGTCGCCGGAGACGTTCTGCCCGTCGACCTCCAGCCCCTGGCCGGCCGGGGCGCGCAACGCGACGTGCAGGACGGCGCGGTCCTCGGTGACGTTGATGTGCTCGCCGCGGAACATGGCCTCCGCGCGCTCCCGCACCCCGGCGCGCTCGGCCAGCGCGACGAGCAGGCGGAGCGTCTCGTCGGTGACCCGGTGCTTGGAGTAGTCGAGGTACAGGTCCCCGGCGGTCGCGGTGAGCCGGGTCCCGCGGTCGGGGTCCTCGGCGAACAGCTCGCGGAGCTGCCGGCCCTCGACCTCGGCGTGGTGGGTGGTCAGCGCCGCCCACTCGTCGGTCGCGGTGATGTCCATGCCTGTCTGCCTCCAGGGTCCGCCGTGGTCCGTCGGGGAACGGATGTGCACGGCACCGCTCCCCGGCAAACACTGCCGGGGGCATCGTGCCCGACCGGCGGGGCGGCCGGGCGCGCAGGGAGTGCTGAGGTCAGGACGACGGCCGGTCGGTCGCCAGCCACACAGCGGTGTCTGGCGGGAGGACGTCGGACACCGGCCCGCTGGCCAGCAGCACCCGTCCCCGCCCGGTGAGGCGCACCGGCCGCTCCCCGAGGTTGACCACGCAGCGGAACCCCGGGTCCCGGCGGAAGGACAGCACGTCGGCGTCCGCGTCGGTGTCCCAGTCGAGCTCCTCCGCGGCGAGCCCGGGCAGCTGCCTGCGCAGCGCGAGCGCGTCCCCGTACAGCGACCAGGTGGAGTCCGGGTCGGCGCGCTGCCGCTCGGCGGTGAGCGCCACCCAGGCGGCGGGCTGGGGCAGCCACGGCTGCACGTCCGGTGCGGTGAAGCCGAACGGCGGGGCGTCCCCGGACCAGGGCAGTGGCACCCGGCACCCGTCGCGGCCCCGCTCGGTGTACCCGGACCGCTGCCAGGTGGGGTCCTGGAGCACCTCCTCGGGCAGGTCCTCGACCTCGGGGAGCCCGAGCTCCTCGCCCTGGTAGACGTACGCGCCCCCGGGCAGCGCCAGAGTCAGCAGCGCCGCCGCCCGGGCCCGCCGCAGCCCCAGCTCCAGGTCCGCCGGAGCCGCGTCGTCCGGTGCCGCCGGGGAGGCGTCGGGCTGCGGCCGGGCGTACCGGGTGACGTGCCGGGTCTCGTCGTGGCTGCTCAGCACCCAGGTCGGCGGCGCACCGATCGGCCGGAGCCCGGCGATGGTCCGGTCGATCACCGCGCGCAGCGGGCCGGCCCGCCACGGCGCGACGAGGAAGTCGAAGTTGAAGGTGGTGTGCATCTCGTCGGGGCGGACGTACCGGCTCAGCCGTTCCGGGCGCACGACCGCCTCGGAGACGAACACCCGGTCGCCGGGGTAGCCGTCGCCGATCGCCCGCCACCGGCGGAGGATCGCGTGCACGTCGTCGACGTCCCAGTGCGGGCTGTCGGTCCACCGGCGGGAGTCGAAGCGCGCGCCGGGCCCGTGCCCGGCGTCCGGCAGGCCGGGCACCTTGGCCATCGCCGGGGCGGCGTCGACGCGCAGCCCGTCCGCGCCGCGGTCCAGCCAGAAGCGGACGACGTCGTCGTAGGCCTGCTGGACCGCCGTGTGGCCCCAGTCCACGTCGGGCTGCTGGGGGGCGAAGGTGTGCAGGTACCACTGCCCCGGCCGGCCGTCCGGCTCCCGGACCCGGGTCCAGGCCGGCCCGCCGAACGCGCTGACCCAGTCGTTGGGCGGCTCGTCGCCGCCGGCCCGGCCGTCCCGGAAGAAGTACCTGGCCCGTTCCGGCGAGCCCGGCCCGGCGGCGAGCGCCGCGCGGAACCAGGGGTGCTGGTCGGAGGTGTGGTTGGCGACGAGGTCGACCACGACCCGCAGGCCGAGGGCGTGGGCCTCGTCGAGCAGCGCATCGACGTCGGCGAGCGTGCCGAAGCGCGGGTCGACGTCGGTGTGGTCGGTGATGTCGTAGCCGCCGTCGGCCATCGGCGACGGGTACCAGGGCGTCACCCACAGCGCGTCGACCCCCAGCTCCGCCAGGTACGGCAGCCGGGCTCGAAGACCTCCCACGTCCCCGAGCCCGTCGGCGTTGGCGTCGCCGAAACTGCGCAGGTACACCTCGTAGACCACGGCGCGCCGCCACCAGGGACGGGCCGCGGCGCTGCCCGTCCCGGTGGCCGGGACCGCGGTCGGCTCAGACGGCGTCGGCGTGCCGGCCCTGCTGATTGGTCTGCGCGTCCTGCAGCTGCTCGGCCCGGTCCTCCTCCGCCATCTGGGTCAGCCGCGCTCCTGCCTCGGCGTCCCGGGTGAGGTTCTCGCCCGTGGTCGGGTCGAAGACGTGCACCTTGCGGGTGTCCAGCCAGAACTCCGCGTCGCGGCCCTCCCGGATCCGGCTGGTCGAGTCGATGGAGACGATGGCCTGGGTGCGCAGCTCCTCGGAGTCCAGCTCCCGGGAGAGGTCCCGCAGCTGGGAGGTGATCTCGGCCGGCGCCTCGTAGGGGATGTAGGCGTACTGCTGGTCGCCCAGCCACTCGGTCACGTCGACCCGGGCCCGGAAGACCGTGCCCAGCGGCCGCTTCGCCTCGTCGACGAGGGACGCGTCCTCGAAGTACTCCGGCCGGATGCCGACCAGCAGCAGGTCACGGCCGGCGACCGCGGCCGCGCGCTTCTGGTCTAGCTCCACCGGCCCGAACGGCGTGGTGAGCCGGTTGCCCTCCGGGCGGGCCGGCAGGAAGTTCATCGGCGGCGAGCCGATGAACCCGGCGACGAAGAGGTTGACCGGCTGGTCGTACAGCTCCCGCGGCGAGGCGACCTGCTGGATCTTGCCCTTGCGGAGAACGCACACCCGGTCGCCGAGGGTCATGGCCTCGGTCTGGTCGTGCGTGACGTAGACGGTGGTGATCCCCAGCCGGCGCTGCAGCCGGGAGATCTCGGTGCGCATCTGGCCGCGCAGCTTGGCGTCCAGGTTCGACAGCGGCTCGTCGAAGAGGAACGCCTCGGCCTGGCGGACGATCGCCCGGCCCATCGCGACGCGCTGGCGCTGACCACCGGAGAGGTTCGCCGGCTTGCGCTCCAGGTGCTCGTGCAGCTCCAGGACGTCGGCGGCCTCGGTGACCCGGCGGCGCACCTCGGCGTCGTCGGTCTTGGCCAGCCGCAGCGGGAAGGCGATGTTCTCGAAGACGGTCAGGTGGGGGTACAGGGCGTAGTTCTGGAAGACCATCGACAGGTTGCGTTCGCGGGGCGCGAGGTCGTTGACCCGCTTCCCGCCGATGACCATGTCCCCGCTGCTGATGTCCTCCAGTCCGACGATCATCCGCAGCAGGGTGGACTTCCCGCAGCCGGAGGGTCCGACCAGGATCATGAACTCCCCGTCGGCGATGTCCAGGCTCACGTCGTTCACCGCCGGGAAGCCGTCCCCGTACTGCTTGACGATGTTCTTCATCTCGATGGCAGCCATCGGTGCTCGTTCTCCTCGCAGGTCAGGTGGTTGGGGCGGTCAGCCCTTGACGGCGCCGTTGGTCAGGCCGGCGACGATGCGCCGCTGGAACAGCAGCACGAGGACGACGACCGGGACGGTGACGATCACCGCCGCGGCGGCGATCGCGCCGGTGGGGTCCTCGAACTGCGAGGCCCCGGAGAACAGCCCCAGCGCCGCAGGCACCGGACGGGAGGCACCGGTCGAGGTCAGGGAGATGCCGTAGACGAAGTCGTTCCAGGCGATGAAGAAGGCGATGATCGCCGTGGTGAACACGCCCGGTGCCGCCAGCGGCACGATGACCTTCCGGAAGGCCTGCCACGTCGTGGCACCGTCCACCTGCGCCGCCTGCTCCATCTCCCAGGGGATCTCCCGGAAGAACGCGGACATCGTCCAGATCGAGATCGGCAGCGTGAGCGACAGGTACGGGATGATCAACCCCGGCCAGGTGTCGTAGAGACCGATCTGCCGCCACACGTTGAACAGCGGCGTGACGATCGAGATGACCGGGAAGATCGCCACGGCCAGCGCCGTCGACAGGACCAGCTTCTTGCCCGGGAAGTCCAGCCGGGCGATGGCGTAGGCGGCGAACATCGACAGCAGGCAGCTGATCGCGGTGGCGATCAGGCAGATGCCGAAGGAGTTGCGCAGCGCCGGCAGGAACAGGCCACTGGCACTGCCGGTGAGGATGGTCTCGTAGTTCACCCCGGAGAACGTCGTCGGCAGGAACGACCCGTTGGCGATGTCGGCCGGCGCCTTGAACGACAGCGAGACGATCCAGGCGATGGGGAACAGGCAGTACAGCAGGATCAGGATCCCGCCGGCGATCCACAGGTTCCGTTCCTTCGTCGACATCAGCTGTCCCCCCGCGTCCCGGCCAGGTCGACCTTGAAGCCCTTGATGAACAGCGCGGCGATGAGCACCACCGCGAGGAACAGCAGCACGGACACCGCCGAGCCCAGGCCGATCTCCAGCCGGGCGATGGTCTGCCGGTAGGCCAGGAACGACACCGACTCGGTGTTGTTCGCGCCTCCGGTCATCACGAAGATGCTGTCGAAGACGCGGAAGGCGTCGAGGGTGCGGAAGAGTAGGGCGACCATGATCGCCGCCTTCATGTTGGGGATCGTCACCTTCCACATCCGCTGCCACCAGGAGGCGCCGTCGACCTTGGCCGCCTCCTGGAGCACCTCGGGCACCTGCGCCAGGCCGGCGAGCAGGAGCAGCGAGATGAACGGCGTGGTCTTCCAGATCTCCGCAAGGCAGATGACGAGCAGCGAGGTGCCGAAGTCCCCGAACCAGTCGGTGGTCGGGGAGATCCCCGGGAGCCAGGCGAACCAGCTGTTGACGAACCCGGTGTTGATGTCGAAGGCGAACTGCCAGGCGAACGCCGACACGACGGTGATCACCGCGTAGGGGATCAGGATGGCGGCCCGGACGACCGGCCGGATGGAGGACAGCGCCTTGGACATGACCAGCGCCAGCGCGAAGCCCAGCACCAGCTCGACCGCCACGGTGATGACCGTGATCAGCAACGTCACACCGATCGCCGTCCACCACAGCTGGTCGGTGAGGATCACCCAGTAGTTGGTCAGGCCGTTGAACGACCGGTTGGCGGGGTCGGTGAGCCGGTAGGAGAACAGCGAGTCGTAGACCGCCTGCAGGATCGGGTAGGCGGTGACGGCGAGCATCACCAGGAAGGCCGGCCCGGCCAGCAGCCAGCCGAGCTTCCGCTCCGCGCGCGACCGGTCGCTGATCCCGCCCTTCGGCGCCGAGACCGGCTGGGTCTTCTCGGTCGGGGGAAGGGTCGTGGTGCTCATGAGGGCTCCTCGCTGACGCTCATGGGTTCACTCGCACGCGCGCTCACAGCAACTGCTCCCCCGAGAGCACGGCCTTGATCAGCTCGGCGGCCTCGGGACCCGTGACGCCCGGCGTGACCGACGACGGCGGGTGGTAGGTCCGCTGGATGCTCCCGGAGACCTCGCTGTAGTAGGCGGTCTGCGGCCGGGACGCGGCCAGCTCCAGGGAATCCCGGATGACCGGGGCCATCGGGAAGACCTCGAGCACCTCCGGGTCGTCGTACACCGCGGTGTCCGACGCCGGGTTGCCGTTGGTGGTCATGTAGTACGCCTGGTTCTCCGTGGTGGTGATGCACTCGGTCGCCTCGAAGGCGAAGTCCGGGTGCAGGGAGAAGGCGCCGACGCCGAGGTTGATCCCGCCGTAGGGCGGCGCGGACGGCTGGTCCTCGACCACGCGCGGGTAGACCGCCCACCCGTAGTCGTCGGGCACCGACTGGTCCATCGTGCCCGCCTCGACCGCGGAGAGCGCGCGCCCCCAGACGAAGGGCCAGTTCACCATGAAACCGGCACCCTCACCCTCGAACTGCACGACGTTGGCGTCCTCACCGGCGGTGGAGAACGCCGGCCCGGTGACCCCGCTGTCGGCGACCAGCTCGATGACCTCGGCGGCCTGCCGGGCGGGCTCGGAGTCCAGCCCCAGCTGGGTGTCGGCCGGGTCCTCGGTGGCCTCCTCGATGATCGAGCCGCCGGCGGACTCGATCAGGGCGTTGACCCACACGGTGAGGGCCTCGGCCCGGATGCCCTGGGCGCCCAGCGTGGTGCCGGTCTGCTGGGCAGCCTGGACGAGTTGCTCCCAGGTGACCGGCTGGGTCATGTCCAGCCCGGCCTGCTCCGCGACGGACTTGCGGTACCAGAGCAGCTGGGTGTTGGCCCAGAACGGGATGGCGACCAGCTCGTCGTCCCAGGTGGAGCCCTCGATGGCGGACTGCACGACGTCCTCGGTGACCCGCTGCTCCACCTCGTCGGGCACGTCGGCCAGGAAGCCGGCCTGGGCGAACTCCGGGATGTAGGGCGGGTCGAGGCTGATGATGTCGATCGAGCTGTCGTTCGCCGCCAGGCGGCGGATCAACTGCTCGCGCTGCTGGGACGACTCACGGGGCAGCTGTGCCGTCTCGATGACGTAGCGCCCGCCCGCCTCCTCGGTGCACCGGGAGGCGATCTCCGCCTGGCCGCCGGAGTCGGGGTTGATGTACCACGTCAGCGTGGGCACGCCGCCGTCCCCGCCGCCGCAGCCCACCAGCCCGGAACTCAGCACCAGGGCCGACGCCGCGCCTCCCACCGCACGGCGCCATCTCCGCCGATGCGGGGACCCGGGCCGTCCGGCCCGTCCGCCGCCGTCCCCGCCGATGTGCACGTCGAGCACCGTCCACCCGCCTCTGCTGGCGTGAGCGACCCCATGACCGCCTCTGGATCTCGGAGCGTGGCCCGAGTCACACCCCCTGTCAATCTGAGCGTGATCTACCGGTGACCAGCCTGTCGAGGGACCTGCCGCGGTCGGCGATCACCGAGGGCGTGGTGAGCTCGCTCGGGGTCCGCGGGAGGACTTGTTGCAGGTAGGAGCGCACTGCCGCCCAGGTCCCGACGTCGAAACCGGCCCGCTCGGAGAGGAACCACCGGTGCTCGAGGACCTCGTGGTAGACCTCCGCCGGAGGGAGCCGACCGGCCAGTTCCGCCGGGACGGCGTCGACCACCGGCAGGTAGGCCTCGGTCAGCCAGCGCCGCCCGGCCTCCAGTTCGGCCACCGGCCCGCCCTCGCGGGTCTCCAGGTACGCACGGTACGAATGGACGTCGTTCAGCAGCCGGCGGGCCTGGTTCTCCTGCACCTCGAGCCCGGTCAGGCGGGCGAACTCGCGACGGTTGTGCCCGGGCTCGCCGACCCGGGTGTCGACCCGGAGCCGGGCGCCCTCCGGAGAGGTGACCAGCTCGATCTCGCCCACGTCGAACCCCAGGTCGTTGAGCCGCGCCAGCCGCTCGGCCACCCGGAGGGCCTGCTCGTCGGCCCGGAAGACCTCCTCCCGGGTGATCTCCTCCCACAGCGCCGCGTAGCGGACCGGCAGGCCGTCGGCGATCGAGATCGGGTCGATGTCCCCGGGCAGCAGCTCCCCGGCCTGCAGGTCCATCAACTCCGCGCCGACGCGCTCGCGGGCCAGGTGGACGTCGTAGTCCCGCTTGCCGGCCGACAGCGTCGGGTAGCGCTCGGCGGTCTCCGCGTCGACCATGTACGCCGTGTAGGAGCCGGCGTCGAGCCGGAACAGGGTGTTGGACAGCGAGCAGTCGCCCCAGTAGACGCCGGCCAGGTGCAGCCGCACCAGCAGTTGCACCAGGGTGTCGATCAGCCGCTCGGGATCGTGCTCGGCCCGCGGTCCGGAGAACAGGTAGCGGTAGGACATGGAGTACTCGAGGTAGCGGGTCACCAGGATCGCCTCCTGGGCGTCGGGCCGGTCCACGCAGATGCCCAGCACGGAGACCGAGGGCAGCCCCTCGCCCTCGAACTCGCTCAGCAGCGCGTACTCGTGCCGGGCGAGCGGTTCGGCGATCTCCTTGAGCGCGTAGACCCGCCCGTCGCAGGCGGTGAAGCGCACCACGTGGCGGGAGATGCCCCGCTGCGGGACCTCGATCAGCAGCGCGTCGTCCCACTCCGCCAGCGGCTGGTGCCAGGGCAGGGACAGCAGTCCCGCGGCCTCGGCCGCGGGTGGTCGGAACAGGTACCGCATCACGCGCTCCGGGGGGTCGACGGTCACGGCACGGTCGCCGGACCGGTCGGGACCGTCGCCGCCGTCACCCTCCCACGGCGGGTGTCCGGTCACGAACGGCCGGAACGGCACCGCGCCGGCCACCCTGGGGGTGACCGGCGCGGTGCGAGCCGTCCGGCGTCGGCGTCAGCCGACGAGCACACCGGTCGGCTTCCTCCCCCGGTCCGCTCCTCGCTCGCTGGCGCTCGCTGCGATGCTCACTCCCTGCGGGCTCGCAGCTCCCTGCGGTGCTCCCGGCGGCGTCAGCCGACGATCTGCCCGGTGATCACGGCGGCCTGCGCCGCCCGCTCGGGTGCCGTGCCCGGCTGCAGCACCAGCCCGAGCAGCCACCGGCAGACCAGCTCGGCCTCCGGGCGGGAGATCCGCAGGGCGGCGGCGAGGGTCAGCACGACGTCGCCCCAGCGGGCGGTGTCCAGCCCCATCATCTGGACCAGCACCTCGGGCTCGGTCTCGGCGAGCCGGCGCAGCACCGGGTGCGCGCCGACCTCCTCGGCCAGCGCGGGGACGGCGACCGTCAGCGGCAGCTCGGCGGCCAGCGCGGCCAGCCGGTCGAGCTCGAAGGCGATGAGGGCGTGCGCGACGTCGTCCTTGGTGCGGAAGTGGTTGTACAGGGTGGCCTTGGCCACGCCCGCGGCGGCGGCGACGTGCTGCATCGTCGTCTTCCTCAGGCCGCGCTCGGCGAAGGCCGTCCGCGCCCCGGTCAGCAGGCCGCGACGGGTCCGGCTCATCGCGACACCGGCGCGCGCCGCCGGACGGCGGGAGTCGCGCGCCGCGGGCTGAGCCGGGCGCGGCGCGGGCGCGGGGACCGCGACCGGGAGCGGCGGCACCGGGGCGGTCAGCTGCATTCCGGGCGGCGGCTGCAGGTAGGCACCCGTCGGCACCGGGGTGGTCAGGTGCTGCCCACCGGTGGCCGCCGCCTCGGCGGCGGCCTGCTCGGCAGCGTCGGCCTCGAGCACCGTCACGCCGCTCCGGCCGGCACCGGGCACCGGGAGGGAGGGGTGCGGCGGGAGCGACGACGAGGATCCGGGGGAAGACATGGACACTTTGTGCCCTCCCGGTCGCATTGGGTCAAGGAGGTGGACGGTGAGCGCCGATCGTGTCGTCACTGGCGCAGCAGACGCCCCACGGATGGCCCCCGCTGCCCCCACGCCCCGCACGCTCGGCGCGGGTCCCTGCAGGAGGACGATCCGGGCTCCGGCGGTCGGGCTGAGCCGACCGCGGGCGTGGCCTAAGCAGCCAGGGAGACGGCGTCCCGGGACGGCGCGGCGCCGCGGGCCGGCTGCGCCCCACCGACGAGCGCGAGGGCGGGCTCCGCGACCGGGGCCTCGGCGGCGGGCTCTCCGGCGGCCTCGCGCGCCGTCTCCTCCGCCGGCTCGGCGACGGTGAGCGGACGCACCTGGCGGCGGCCGCCGTCGGCCAGCCGCATCTCCAGGCTGACCTCGGCCAGCAGGTCGGCGAGCTCGAGGTCGAGGGCGTCGCAGATCGAGGCCAGCAGCTCCGAGGACGCTTCCTTCTGCCCCCGCTCCACCTCGGACAGGTAGCCCAGGCTCACCCGGGCGGCGCCCGAGACGTCGCGCAGGGTGCGACGCTGCCGCAGCCGGTGCCCGCGCAGGGTGTTCCCGAGCTGGGTGCGCAGCAGCGTCATGGCCGTCTCCTGTCCACTCCGGGGAGCGTGTCGAACGAGCAGTGCGAGCACTGACGCCGTCGTCCGGACCGGCCGGAGGACGACGTGCACTCACCGTACGCGGCGCCGCCCCACGCCACCGCCCCGGTGGGGAGCCGTCCGCTCATGGCGTAAACGCGCCGCTCACCCGGGGACTTCCCGCTCGTCGAGCCGGTCCAGCAGCCGCAGCAGGGCCGCCTCCACCGCGCCGGTCCGCACAGCCGCCCGGTCGCCCGGCAGGTCCAGCTGGTGGACGACGGTGCTGGCGCCGTCGCTGATCCCGAGGTACACCCGCCCCGGTCCGTGCCCGTCGACCGGGTCCGGGCCGGCGACCCCGGTCAGCCCGACGCCCCAGGTCGCCGTGCACCGCTCCCGGATGCCCTCGGCGAGTGCGGCGGCCGTGGGCTCGCTGACCGGGCCGGAGGCGGCGAGCAGCGGGGCGGGCACGCCGGCCAGCGCGGTCTTGAGGTCGGTCGCGTAGACGACCGCGCCGCCCCTGAGCGTGGCGCTGGCCCCCGGCACGGTGGCCAGGGTGGCGCAGAACAGCCCGGCGGTCAGCGACTCGGCGGCGGCGACGGTCTCCCCGCGCGAGAGCAACGCCGCGTGCAGCCGCTGCTCGGGGGAGCTCACGCGGCGGTGTCCCGGCGGACGTCCCCGTGACCCACCTCGCCGGCCCGGCGGGCGGCCGCGGCACGCATGGCGCGGGCGCTGGTGCGGCGGAGGCTGATCGCCCGGACCACGTAGTCCAGGCCGGTGACGACGGTGAGCACGACGGCGGCCGCCATCACCCACCAGCGGATCGTGCCGAGCAGGCCGCCGAGCGGGAGGATGTAGAGCCCGATGGCCAGCGCCTGCAGCACGGTCTTCGCCTTGCCGCCGCGGCTGGCGGCGATGACGCCGTGCCGGATGACCCAGAAGCGGAGCAGCGTCACCCCGACCTCGCGCACCAGGATGAGCAGGGTCACCCACCACGGCAGCAGGCCGAGCGCGGAGAGGCCGACGAGCGCGGTACCGGTGAGCGCCTTGTCGGCGATCGGGTCGGCGAGCTTGCCGAACTCGGTCACCTGGTTCCTGCGCCGGGCGATCATCCCGTCGTACCGGTCGGTGATGATCGCCAGGGTGAAGAAGACGGTGGCCCAGATCCGCTGCCCGACGTCCATGCCCCCGTCGGAGAACAGCAGCATCGCGAACGGCGGCACCACGGCCAGCCGCAGCACGGTCAATGCGTTGGGCAGGTTCACCAGCCGCGCGGTGTGCGGCGGTGTGGCGGCCGGGTCGGCCGCACCCTCCGGCATCGCCGCGCCCACGGCTCAGGCCCCGGTGCCGGACAGCGCGGGTACCAGGGCCCGGGCGACCAGGTCCACGCCCTCGGTGTCCACGACCTCGGCGGTCAGCAGCTGCCCGGCGACGGCGTCGGCGGGCACGCCGGAGACGGTGGTGGTGCCGTCGGCGTCCGGGTCCTGGTGGGCGGCGTGCCCGGCCCAGGTGCCCGGCTCCTCGTCGGCGGAGAGGTCCTCGGTGATCAGCACCTCGACGGTGGTGCCGATCCGCTCCTCCGCCCGCTGCGCGGTGAGCTCCTCGACCAGGTCGGTGATCCGGCGGACCCGCTCGTCGATGACGTGCTGCTCGAGCTTGCCGGGCAGGCCCATCGCCTCGGTGCCCTCCTCGTCGGAGTAGCCGAACACGCCGACCGCGTCCAGCCGGCCCTCGACCAGGAAGCGCTCGAGCTCGGCGACGTCCTGCTCGGTCTCGCCGGGGAACCCGAGGATGACGTTGGTCCGGAAGCCGGCCCCTGGCGCCAGCGCCCGGGCGCGCTCGAGCACGGCCAGGAAGTCGTCGGTGCCGCCGAACCGGCGCATGCGGCGCAGCAGCGTCGGCGAGGAGTGCTGGAAGGACAGGTCGAAGTACGGGGCGACGCCGTCGGTACCGGCGATCACCTCCAGCAGGCCCGGGCGCAGCTCGGCCGGCTGCAGGTAGGCCACCCGCACCCGGGCGATCCCCGGGGTGGCGGCCAGCTGGGGCAGCAGCTTCTCCAACGACCGCAGGTCGCCGGTGTCCTTGCCGTAGGACGTCGAGTTCTCGCTGACCAGGACGATCTCGGTCACGCCCTGGGCGGCCAGCCACTGCGCCTCACCGAGCACCTCGGCCATGGGCCGGGACACGAAGGCGCCGCGGAACGTGGGGATGGCGCAGAACGCGCACCGCCGGTCGCAGCCGGAGGCGATCTTGACCGCGGCCGACGGGCCGCCGGTCAGCCGCCGGCGCTTCAGCCAGTCGTGACCGGGGATCGCCGGGGCGTCGGTGGACCGGGTGGCGGCGGTGCGCTCCACCGGGCTGATCGGCAGCAGGGTGCGCCGGTCGCGCGGCGAGTGCGGCACCAGCGTCCGGCCGCTGAGGACGTCGTCGAGCCGGTTCCCGATCGCGGCGTAGTCGTCGAACCCGAGCACCGTGGCCTCCGGGAGCGCGCCGGCCAGTTCCGCGCCGTAGCGCTCGGCCATGCAGCCGACGGCGATCACCTCGGCACCGGAGTCGGTGGCGGCGAGGATGGCGTCGACCGAGTCCTTCTTCGCGCTCTCGATGAAGCCGCAGGTGTTCACCAGGACGGCGTCGGCACCCTCGGCGTCCTCGACCAGCTCGTAGCCGTCCCCGGCCAGCCGGCCGGCGAGCTCCTCGGAGTCGACCTCGTTGCGGGCGCAGCCGAGGGTGACCACGGCGACCCGGCGCGGCGTCTGCCCGTCCCGGTCCCCGTCGGAGGAGGGGGCCGATGTGGGGAGGGAGCGGGGCAGGGCTGGCACCGGACCATCCTAGGCGCTGTCCGAGGCCGGGCCGGAAATCTCACGAATTCGGCCCCGCTGCAGGGTCCCGCGCCGAGCCTGCGAGGCGTGGGGGGCAGCGGGGTCCTTCTCCTACTCCCCGCCGCGCAGGGTGAACATCACCGACTCCAGCTCGTCGGGCTTGACCAGGACGTCGCGCGCCTTGGACCCCTCCGACGGGCCGACGATCCCGCGGCTCTCCATGAGGTCCATCAGCCGGCCGGCCTTCGCGAACCCGACCCGCAGCTTGCGCTGCAGCATCGACGTCGACCCGAACTGGCTGGTGACGACGAGCTCGACCGCCTGGACCAGCAGCTCCAGGTCACCGCCGATGTCCTCGTCGATCTCCTTCTTCTCACCGGCCGCCGCGGTGAAGACCTCTTCCCGGTACTCGGGCTCGGCCTGCCGCTTGGTGAACTCGACGACCGCCTCGATCTCGGCGTCGGAGACGTACGCGCCCTGCACGCGCATCGGCTTGCCCGCACCGATGGGCAGGAACAGGGCGTCACCCATGCCGATGAGCTTCTCCGCGCCGGGCTGGTCGAGGATGACCCGGCTGTCGGTGAGGCTGGAGGTGGAGAAGGCCAGCCGCGAGGGCACGTTCGCCTTGATCAGGCCGGTGACGACGTCCACCGACGGGCGCTGCGTGGCGAGCACCAGGTGGATGCCGGCCGCACGCGCCTTCTGGGTGATCCGGACGATCGACTCCTCGACGTCCCGCGGCGCGACCATCATCAGGTCGGCCAGCTCGTCGACGATCGCCAGGATGTACGGGTAGGGCTGGTAGACCCGCTCGCTGCCCGGCGGGGCGGTGATCTCGCCGGCCTCGACCTTGCGGTTGAAGTCGTCGATGTGCCGCACCCCGGTGGACCGCATGTCCTGGTAGCGCTGCTCCATCTCCTCGACCAGCCAGGCCAGCGCGGTCGCGGCCTTCTTCGGGTCGGTGATGATCGGCGTGATCAGGTGCGGGATGCCGTCGTAGGGCGTGAGCTCGACCATCTTCGGGTCGACCAGGATCATCCGCAGCTGGTCGGGCGTGGCCCGCAGCAGCAGCGAGGTCAGCAGCGAGTTGATGCAGCTGGACTTACCGGCACCGGTGGCACCGGCGACCAGCAGGTGCGGCATCTTCGCCAGGTTGGCGCAGACGAACCCGCCCTCGATGTCCTTGCCCAGGCCGACCAGCATCGGGTGCGGGTCCTGCTTGGCCACCTGCGAGCGCATGACGTCGCCGAGGCTGACGGTCTCGCGGTCGGTGTTGGGCACCTCGACGCCCACCGCGGACTTGCCCGGGATGGGGGCGAGGATCCGGATGTTGTCGTTGGCGACCGCGTAGGCGAGGTTCTTCGTCAGCGCGGTGATCTTCTCGACCTTGACCGCGTTGCCCAGCTCGATCTCGTACCGGGTGACCGTCGGACCGCGGGTGTAGCTGGTGACGGCGGCGTCGATGTTGAACTGCTCCAGCACGCCGGTGATCGCCTCGATGGCGACGTCGTTGGCCTTGGACTTGGCCCGCGGCGGCGTGCCCGGGCGCAGCACGCTGACCGAGGGCAGCGTGTACTCCCCCTCGACCGGCTCGATCCGCAGCTGCTGCGGCTCCTCGATCGGCGGGAGGTTCTCCGGCGGGGCCGTGCGGTCGACCACCACCGGCGGGCGTCGGGGGGCCGGGGGCACCGGGACGACCTCGGCGGCCGGCTCGTGCGCCACCGCCTGCGGCGCCTCGTCGTACGCGGCGTGGTCGATGACGACACCGGTGTCGAGGGTGTCCTGGACCTCGGCGGCCACGGACCTGCGCCCACGCCGGGTGCGCGGCGCCGGCTGCTCGTCCTCCTCGTCGTCCTCGTACAGGTCGTCGTAGTCGTCGTAGTCCTCGTCGCCGTCCCGGCCGAGCTGCCGGTCCAGCCAGCCCCGCAGCCGCTCGGGCACCTGGTGCACGGGCGTGGCGGTGACGACCAGCAGCCCGAAGGCGGCGAGCAGGACCAGCAGCAGCACGCTGACGACGGCGCCGACACCGCTGGTCAGCGGCGATCCGACGGCCCAGCCCAGCACCCCGCCGGCGCCGGTCCGGTCGCGGGCGTCGATGTCGGGGCCGGTGACGTGCGTGATCCCGACGACCGCGGCGACCACGCAGGTCCAGCCGATGAGCAGCCGGCCCCGCGCCTCGGGGCGCGGGGGGTGGCGCAGCAGGCGGAGGGCGACGAGCAGCAGCACGACGGGCAGGGCGGCGGTCAGCGCGCCGATGAGGAACCGGACGGAGCGGTCCAGGCCGGCGCCCGCGGGGCCGATGCCGTTGGTCCAGGCCGCGGCGCCGAGCACGATGGCCAGGCCCAGCACGGCGAGCCCGACGCCGTCACGGCGGTGCTCGGCACCCAGCGGCTCGGCCTCGTCGGGACGGGCGACCGAGCGGGCGAGACCGCCGACGCCGCGGGCGAGCAGGCCCCAGGTGCCGGCGGCGGCCCGGACCGCGCCGCCGCCCAGGCTCCACTGGTCCTTCTTCGGCGCCGGGCGGCGGGCAGCGGTGGAGCCGCCGCGCTTGGCCGGCGGGCGCTTCTTGGCGGTGGAGCCACCGGCGCGCGGGCGCGAGGAGGCCCCGCCCCGCGCCGGCGCCCGATTCGACGTCGCGCGAGCAGGCATGCGTCGACGGTAATGGCCCGGAGCGTCCAGCTGGACGATTCACAGCCGCGTGTCCGGCCCGGAGCCGAGCAGGCACCCGGGCAGCGGACCGACCAGTCCTCCCTCGGCCTGCCCGGTTACGTTGCCGACGTGACCGACTCCACCGCTCCGCGCGTCCTCCCCCACGGCAGCTGGCCGACCCTGATCACCTCCGAGCTGGTGGTGCGCGCCGCCGCCCGGCTCGGCGAGGTCGGCGTCGACGGCGACGACGTCTGGTGGGCGGAGGGACGCCCCAGCGAGGGCGGCCGGACGGCGCTGGTCCGCCGTTCCCCCGACGGCACGACGGCCGACCTCCTGCCCCCGCCGTGGAACGCCCGCACCCGGGTGCACGAGTACGGCGGAGGCGCCTGGACGGTCGCGGGCGGCACCGTCTGGTTCACCGGCTACGCCGATCAGCGGCTGTACCGGGTGGAGCCCGGCGGCGAGCCGGTGGCGGTCACCCCGGAGCCCGCGCGGCCGGCCGGGGTCCGGTTCGCGGACCTGCGGGTCGCTCCCGACGGGACCGCGGTGGTCGCCGTCCGGGAGACCCACGCTGAGAGCGGCGCGGCGGCCGACGTCGTCCACGAGGTGGTCCGGATCGATCCGGACGGGACGACGACGGTCCTGGTCACCGGACCGGACTTCGTCTCCGACCCGCGCCCCTCCCCCGACGGCCGCTCGCTGGCGTGGCTGCAGTGGCAGCACCCGGACATGCCCTGGGACGCCGCCGAGCTGGTGGTCCGCGGCCCCGACGGCGCAGAGACGGTGGTCGCCGGCGGACGGTCGGGCGGCCGCGCGGAGTCCGTCGTCCAGCCGGTGTGGGCTCCCGACGGGAGCCTGTGGTTCCTCGCCGACCGCACCGACGTCTGGTCGCTGTACCGCTGGGTCCCCGGCGGCGGCGAGCCGCAGCTGGTGGTCGACACCGGGAGCGACATCGCCGGGCCCCAGTGGGTGTTCGGCCAGCGCCGGTTCGCGCTGCTGCCCGGCGGGCGGGTGGTGCTCGCCTACGGCCGGGAAGGCGCCGACCGGTTGGCCGTCCGCGAGGAGGACGGCACCCTCCGGGAGCTGGACCTGCCCTACGCCGCCTTCGGGCAGGTGTCCGCCGCCGGCGACGCGGTCGTCTGCGTGGCCGGCGGGCCGGCGTCGGAGCCGGTGGTGCTGCGGGTCGGGCCCGACGGCCGCACCGAGGTGCTGCGCCCGGCCCGCGACCTCGGGCTGGACCCGGGGTGGTTCTCCCGCCCCGAGCACGTCACGTTCGCCACCGAGGACGGCGGGAGCGGGGTCGCCGAGGCGCACGCGCTGGTCTACCCGCCGACCAACCCGCAGGCGACCGGGCCGGACGGCGAGCGGCCGCCGCTGCTGGTGCTGGTGCACGGCGGGCCGACCAGCGCCGCGCGGCCGGTGCTGGACCTCGGCGTGCAGTACTGGACCTCACGGGGGTTCACCGTCGCCGACGTCGACTACCGCGGCTCCACCGGCTACGGCCGCCGGTACCGGGACGCGCTGCGGGGCCGCTGGGGGGTCGCGGACCTGGACGACGTCGTCGCCTGCGCCCGCTTCCTGGCCGACGCCGGCCGGGTCGACCCCGCGCGGATGGCCATCCGCGGCGGCTCGGCCGGTGGCTACACGACGCTCGCGGCGCTCACCTTCCGCCCCGGGGTCTTCGCCGCCGGGGCCAGCCACTACGGCGTCGCCGACCTCGCCGCGCTGGCCGCCGACACGCACTCGTTCGAGTCCCGGTACCTCGACGGGCTCATCGCCCCGTGGCCCGAGGGCGCCGACGTCTACGCCGAGCGCTCCCCCATCCACCACACCGGGTCCCTGGACACCCCGCTCGCGGTGTTCCAGGGCGACGAGGACCAGGTGGTGCCGCCGGCGCAGGCCGAGCTGATGGTCGCCGCGCTGCGGGAGAAGGGCGTGCCGCACGCCTACGTGCTCTTCGCCGGCGAGCAGCACGGCTTCCGCAAGGCGGAGAACATCCGCGCCGCGCTGGACGGCGAGCTGTCCTTCTACGCGCAGGTGCTCGGCTTCGACCTGCCCCCCGAGGAGGGCATCGCCCCCATCGAGGTGGTGCGATGACACCGTCGTCCTACCGGACGACACCGCGGCCAGGTGCCGTCCCGACCTGCGCTCAGCCGCTGCCTGGCCGCTCGTCGGGAGGTCTCCGACCCCCGCGATGAGCGACCAGACGGCTTCGCCGGACACCTGGACCCGACTCGGGGGCCCTCCGGGCCCCGCTCGTCCGGTTCAGACCTCGAGGACGGTGGGGATGATCATCGGGCGGCGGCGGTACTTGTCGGAGACCCACTTGCCGACCGTCCGGCGGATCACCTGGGAGAGCCGGTGGGCGTCCACCTGCTCGTCCTCCAGGCTGCGCTTGAGCTCCTTCTCGACCAGCCCGAGCACCTCGTTGAAGGCGGTCGGGTCGTCGGAGAACCCGCGGGTCGACAGGTGCACCGGCCGCACGATGGTGCGGGTGGACGGCTCGATGACCACGGTGAGCGCCACGAAGCCCTCGTCCCCGAGGATCCGGCGGGCCTGCAGCGACTCCTCGCCGACGTCACCCACGTTGACCCCGTCGACGTAGACGTTGCCGATGGGCACGCTGCCCACGATCGACGCCTTGCCGTCGACCAGGTCGACGACGACGCCGTCCTCGGCCAGCAGGATCCGGTCGCGGCTCATCCCGGTCTGCTCGGCCAGCGCGGCGTGTGCCCGCAGGTGCCGCCACTCGCCGTGCACCGGCATCAGGTACCGGGGCTTGGCGACGTTGATCAGGGTGCGCAGCTCGCCGGCGGGCGCGTGCCCGGAGACGTGCACCATCGCCGTCTCCTTGTGGACCACGGTGGCACCGAGCCGGGCCAGGCCGTTGATCACCTTGTAGACCGCCGTCTCGTTCCCGGGGACGAGCGAGGACGCCAGGATGATCGTGTCGCCGGCCTCGATGGTCACCTGGTGGTGGTCGCCGCGGGCCATCCGGCCGAGCGCGGACAGCGGCTCCCCCTGGGAGCCGGTGCTGATCAGCACCACCTGCTCCGGCGGCATGGACGTCGCCTCGTCGAGCTTGACCATCAGCCCCGGCGCCACCCGCAGCAGGCCGAGGTCCTGGGCGACGCCCATGTTGCGCACCATCGAGCGGCCCACGAGGGCGACCTTGCGGTCGTGCTTGACCGCGCAGTCGAGGACCTGCTGGATGCGGTGCACGTGGCTGGCGAAGCTGGAGACGATCAGCCGCTGGGTGGCCCGCTCGAACACCGAGTCGAGCACCGGGCCGATGTTGCGCTCGGAGGTGACGAAGCCGGGCACCTCGGCATTGGTCGAGTCGGCCAGCAGCAGGTCGATCCCCTCGACGCCCAGCCGGGCGAAGGCACCCAGGTCGGTGAGGACGCCGTCCAGCGGCAGCTGGTCCATCTTGAAGTCGCCGGTGTGCACCAGCGTCCCGGCCCCGGTGTGGACGGCGACCGCCAGCGCGTCGGGGATCGAGTGGTTGACGTTGATGAACTCGGTGTGGAACGGACCGGCCAGGTGGTCGTCCCCGGCGGCCACCTCGACGAGCACCGGGTCGATCCGGTGCTCGCGCAGCTTGGCGCGCACCAGCGCCAGCGTGAACCGGGAGCCGATCAGCGGGATGTCCCCGCGCAGCCGCAGCAGGTACGGGATCGCGCCGATGTGGTCCTCGTGCCCGTGGGTGAGGACGACGCCGACGATGTCGTCCAGCCGGTGCTCGATCACGCCGAAGTCGGGCAGGATCAGGTCGATGCCGGGCTGCTCCGCCTCGGGGAACAGCACGCCGCAGTCGATGACCAGCAGCTTGCCGTCGAACTCCAGCACGGCCATGTTCCGGCCGATCTCGCCCAGCCCGCCGAGCGCCATCACCCGCAGGGCGCCGGGGGGCAGCGGCGGGGGCGCCTGGAGGTCCAGGTGCGGCTGGTGGGCCTGCTGGGCAGGCGGGGTCTTCGTCGTCACAGCTGGACTCCTCCGGCGGCGAGGTCGGTGCGCAACTGCTCCACCTGTTCGGGAGTGGCGTCGACCAGCGGCGGGCGGACCGGCCCCGCCGGCAGGCCGAGCGCGCGCAGCGCCGCCTTCACCGTGATCACACCTTGGGTACGGAAGATGCCGGTGTAGACCGGCAACAGGCTCTCGTTGACCGCGCGGGCCTTCACCAGGTCACCGGAGTCGACGGCGGCGATCAACTCCGCCAGCCGGGTGCCGACCAGGTGCCCGACGACGCTGACCACGCCGACCGCGCCGACCGCGAGCAGCGGCAGGTTCAGCATGTCCTCGCCGGAGTAGTAGGCCAGGTCGGTGCGCGCCAGGGTCCACTGCACCGCGCCGAGGTCCCCCTTGGCGTCCTTCACGGCGACGATGTTGGGGTGCTCGGCGGCCCGGACGAGGGTCTCGACCTCGATCGGCACGACCGAGCGCGGTGGGATGTCGTAGAGCATCACCGGCAGGTCGGTGCTGTCGGCGACCGCGGTGAAGTGCCGCAGCAGCCCGGCCTGGGGCGGCTTGTTGTAGTACGGGGTGACGACGAGCAGCCCGTCGACGCCGAGCCGGGCGGCCGACTGCGCCTTCTCGATGGAGTGGGCGGTGTCGTTGGTGCCGACGCCGGCGATCACGGTGGCCCGGTCGCCGACGGCGTCGATCACCGCCTCGAGCACCGCGTGCTGCTCACCGTCGCTGATCGTGGGCGACTCCCCCGTCGTGCCCATGACGACCAGGCCGTCGTGCGCCTGCCGGTCGACCAGGTGGGACGCCAGGTGCTGGGCCCCCGCGAGGTCGATCGTGCCGTCCTCGGCGAGCGGGGTGACCATCGCCGTGAGGACTCGCCCGAAGGGCCGGGCGGGGTCGGTGGTCATGGTGCGAATCTACCGACCGCCGCCAGCGGACCAGCGCGCCAGGACGGCGGCGGGCCCGTCCGCCGCCCCGCCGTCCGGCTCGGTCCGCCGTCGCGACAGGGTGACCCGGTAGCGCAGCCCGGTCGAGGACGTCAGCCACCCGGTCCCGGCGGCGCGTACCCACTCGTCCTCGGGCAGCGCGGGCGCCCAGGTGTCCCCGGGCACCCGGACGTCGACCTCGGTGACCACGGCCGCGGCGGCCCGGGCCAGGAACGCGGCGTAGACGCTGCCGCCACCGATCACCCAGACGTCGCCGTCGGCGGCCGGCACGTCGTCCGTGGAACGCGCGACGTGCACTCCCGCGCCCGCGGTCGGCAGGGTGGTGCTGAGGACGACGTTGCGCCGGCCCGGCAGCGGTCGCACCCGGGGCGGCAGGGACTCCCAGGTCCGCCGGCCCATCACCACCGTCGTGCCCACGGTGAGCGCACGGAAGAGCCGCAGGTCCTCGGGGAGGTGCCAGGGCAGCGCCCCGTCGGCGCCGATCACGCCGCCGTCCCCCTGGGCCCAGACGAGCCGGACGGTGCCCTGCACGACCGCCGACCTGCCCAGCTCGCTCAGACGGCCACCGCACCGCGGATGGCCGGGTGCGGGTCGTAGTCGTGCACGTGGAAGTCGGCGTAGTCGTGCTCGAACAGCGACGGGGCCGGGTCGATGGTCAGCCGCGGGAACGGCCGCACCTCGCGGGCCAGCTGCTCGCGCACCTGCTCCACGTGGTTGGCGTAGATGTGGCAGTCCCCGCCCACCCAGATGAAGTCGCCCGGCTCCAGGCCCACCTGCTGGGCCACCATCTGGGTGAGCAGGGCGTAGCTGGCGATGTTGAACGGGACGCCGAGGAAGAGGTCGGCGCTGCGCTGGTAGAGCTGGCAGGACAGCCGGCCGTCGGCGACGGAGAACTGGAACAGGGCGTGGCAGGGCGCCAGCGCCATGTCCGGCAGCGCGGCCACGTTCCAGGCCGAGACGATCATCCGGCGGGAGTCCGGGTCGGTCCGCAGCGTCTCCAGCACCGCGGACAGCTGGTCGACCGTGCCGCCGTCCGGCGTCGGCCAGGACCGCCACTGCACGCCGTAGACGGGGCCCAGGCTGCCGTCCTCGGCCGCCCACTCGTCCCAGATGCTCACGCCGTGCTCCTGCAGCCAGCGAACGTTGCCCTCACCGCGCAGGAACCACAGCAGCTCGTAGGCGACCGACTTGAAGTGCACCCTCTTGGTGGTCACGAGCGGGAACCCGCGGGACAGGTCGTAGCGCAGCCGCTCCCCGAACAGGCTCACCGTGCCGGTGCCGGTGCGGTCGGACTTCGGGCTGCCGGTCTCGAGCACCCGGCGCAGCAGGTCCTCGTACTGGGTGTCGATCGTCGGGTCCGCCACGGGCACCGACTCTAAGCGGGGCTCAACCCTCGGTGACGTAGGGGCTCGCGGCGACCTCGGTGCCGTCGGCGAGCCCGCTGATCCGGAAGTCGCTGAACACGTGGCCGGCGACCCGTTGCAGCTCGCGCAGGCAGGCGACGGCGACCTGGCGCATCTCGACGTCGGCGTGCTCGCTGGCGCGCATGGCGATGAAGTGCCGCCACGCCCGGTAGTTGCCGGTGACCACGACGCGCGTCTCGGTGGCGTTGGGCAGCACCGAGCGGGCGGCCTGCCGGGCCTGCTTGCGGCGGAGGGTGGCGTTGGGGACGTCGGCGAACCGCTCCTCCAGCCCCTCGAGCAGCGTCTCGTAGGCGGCCACCGCCGCGTCGGTCACGGCGAGGAACAGCTCGTGCAGCTCCGGGTCGTCGGCGATGACGGCGGGCTCGACGACGGCGGCGTCCCGCTCCGGCACGTAGCGCTGGGACAGCTGGCTGTAGGAGAAGTGCCGGTGCCGGATCAGCTCGTGGGTGAGCGACCGGGAGACCCCCGACAGGTACATGCTCACGGTGCCGTGCTCGAGCACCGACAGGTGGCCCACCTCGAGGATGTGCCGCAGGTAGCCCTGGTTGGTGGCCGTGGCCGGGTTGGGCTTGTCCCACGACTGGTAGCAGGCCCGCCCGGCGAACTCGGCGAGCGCCTGACCGCCCTCGGCGTCGGTCTCCCAGGGCACGTCGGCGGGTGGGGTGAACGCGGTCTGGGCGACGACCTCGACCTTCAGCGGGGCGATGGCGGGCACCCGGCGAGCGTACGGCGGCGGACGACAGCGGCCGCGGCAGGCACTGCCCTCGCGGGGCCGACCCGGTCACGCCGCTGCCGGGAGCGCACCGGAGAGCGCCGGCGCCAGGTCCCCCGCCCCGGTGACCGCGACGTCGGTCAGCTCCATCCAGTCCGCCATGAGCCGGAGCTCGGCGGCGAGCGCCGCGGCCACCGCGCAGTGGTCCACCCCGGGTTCGGCGTGTGCGGCCTGCACCCGCAGCACGCCGGGAAGCCGGTCGGCCTTGAGGTCGACCCGGGCCACGAGGGCGTCACCCAGCAGGAACGGCAGCACGTAGTAGCCGTGCACGCGCTTGGCCGCCGGGGTGTAGATCTCCAGCCGGTAGCGGAAGCCGAAGATGCGTTCAACCCGCGGACGTTCCCAGACCAGTGAGTCGAAGGGGCTCAGCAGCGCGCGGGCCTGGGCGCGGCGCGGCCGCCGCGCGGCCGGGTCGAGCCAGGCCGGGCGTCCCCATCCGTCCACCTCCACCGGCAGCACCTCGCCGGCCTCGGCCAGCTCGGCCACCGCGGTGCGGGCGTCGGCCGGGGACAGCCGGAAGTAGTCGCGCAGATCGGTCTCGGTGGCGACGCCCAGCGCCCGTGCGGCGGTCCGGACCAGCTCGCGGACGGCGTCGGGCCGCTCCGGCGTGGGCGCCTGCACGACCGCGGCGGGGAGCACCCGCTCGGGGAGGTCGTACACCCGCTCGAAGCCGGCGGTGCGGGCGCGCGCGGTGAGCGCACCGGTGAAGAACAGCCACTCGAGCGCGACCTTGCCGGCGTGCCAGTTCCACATCGTGCCGGGGCGGTCGCGCCGGTGCTCCAGCAGCTGGCTGGCCTTCAGCGGCCCCTCCGCGCGGACGCGGTCGAGGACCTCGGCGACGTACCCGGGGCGTTCCCGTTGCAGCCGGACCATGTTCCGCCAGGCGTGCTCCTCCGCGGCGGCCATCCGCCAGCGCAGGTGCGGGTGCAACCGGACCGGCAGGAAGGACGCCTCGTGCGCCCAGAACTCGAACAGGTCGTGACGCCGGTTGGAGAGCGCGTCCAGCGCCGGCCGGGGATAGGGCCCCAGGCGGCTGAAGAACGGGAGGTAGTGGGACCGGCTCAGCACGTTGACCGAGTCGATCTGCACCACGGCGAGCTGTTCGGCCGACCGGCGCAGCTGACGGGTGCCCGGCTCCCCGGCGGGACGCGGATCCGCGAGCCCCTGGGCGGCCAGCGCGATCCGCCGTGCCAGGGCGGCGGACAGCCGTTCGGCGGGTCTGGTCACGGAGCCGATCCTGCCGGGTGGGTACGACAACCCGCCTGGTGCGCGGGCAGCGGTGCCCTCCCTAGGCTGCCGGGCGTGCACCCACCCTCCCGGCCCGGTCCGCTCGGGCGCGCCGACGTGCGTGTCCGCCGCGCTCAACCAGGCGACGAAGCAGCGGTCGCGCGGGTCCAGCTGGTCACCTGGCGGACCGCCTACCGGGCGCTGCTGCCGGCCGAGGTGCTCGACGGCTGGGACGAGCAGGGGGCAGCCGACGCCTGGGCGGAGGCCATCGGCGCACCGCCGGGCCCCGACCACGGCGTCCTGGTGGCCGTGGAGTCGGACGACGTCGTCGGCGTGGCGGCGTTCGCCCCGGCCGGCACCCCGGACGACCAGCCCGCCGCCGAGCTGACCACGCTGCTGGTCGAGCCGCGGTGGGGCCGGCGTGGCCACGGCAGCCGGCTGCTCGCGGCCGTCGCGGACCTCGCCGGCGAACGGGGCGTCGGCACGCTGGTCAGCTGGGTGCCGGAGGCCGACGAGGTCACCGCAGGGTTCCTGCGCAGCGCCGGATGGGCCCCGGACGGCTGGGCGCGTGACCTCGACACCGGCACGGCGACCATCCGCCAGCTGCGCTGGCACACCCGCCTCGACGACGAACGGGACGACGACCGAGGAGCACCGTGACGTTCACCGGTTTCCCCGACGAGGGCCTCGTCTTCTACGAGGGGCTCGACGCGGACAACAGCAAGGCCTACTGGACCGAGCACCGGCAGGACTACGAGCGGTACGTCCGTGCGCCCATGCAGGCGCTCGCCGACGAGCTCGCCGCCGAGTTCGGCCCGGCCAAGCTGTTCCGTCCGTACCGGGACGTCCGCTTCAGCTCGGACAAGACGCCGTACAAGACGCACCAGGGCACGGTCCTGCACCCCGAGGGGCGTGGCCTCGGCTCGGTGTACGTGCAGATCTCCGCGGACGGGCTGTTCGTGGCGGGTGGCTGCTGGCGCCTCGAGGCGGACCAGGTCGAGCGGTACCGCCGAGCGGTGGCCGACGACCTGCCGGGCGGGCCGCTGGCCGCAGAGGTCGACCGGCTGCGCGCCGCCGGCTACACGATCGACGGCGACCGGCTCGTCCGGATGCCCCGCGGCTACTCCGCCGACCACCCGCGGGCCGAGCTGCTGCGCCACAAGTCGCTGCACGCCTCGGCGGAGTGGGCGCCCGAGGACTGGCTGCACGGTCCCGGGGCGCTGGATCGGGTGCGGGAGGCATGGCGGCAGTTCGCCGCGCTCAACCGCTGGCTGGCCGACAACGTCGGCGCGAGCACCGCACCGCCGGATCGGCGACGCTGACTCAGCCCACGGTCCGGCGGGACCGGGACGCCCGCACCTGAGCCACCGCGGCCCCGGTCCAACACCCGAGCGGGCTTCATCGGGCTGAAGTACGGCGGCTTTTCCGGGCTGGCGCCCGGTGTTGGGGGTGTACCGGGTTTCAGGCATGCCGAAACGGGGGCCAGAGCAGTGATGCTCTGACCCCCGTTCCGGGAATGGTTGTCCGGCGGTGTCCTACTCTCCCACCCCGTCCCCGGGGCAGTACCATCGGCGCTGAAAGGCTTAGCTTC